>JBGQGU010000078.1:0-9480 GCA_041497655.1 Gammaproteobacteria bacterium | reverse complement strand
TGACATCAGCCTCTCCCACGGTCTGGTCGCTTGGCCGTGCGGATCCGTCGAAGCGACTGGCTGAGCGTCAGCCTGCCGGCCGGCGGGCGCAAGGCGAGATCCAAACGACCTGGCTAAGCATGTAGTCCCGGCTGTGTAGGATCTGCGGACGCGAGTTCGATTCTCGCCGCCTCCACCAATAAAAAAACGGCCACCCGAGGGTGGCCGTTTTTTTATCAATAGGGGCTCCAGAAAATATCGTTCTTCTTATTAAGGAAAGCGCGGCTTGCCGCGGTTTCCTATTACAGCGGCTTGATCACCGTGGCCTTCATGCCCTTGGGGCCGCGCGTCACTTCAAAACTGACACGCTGCTTTTCCTTGAGCGACTTGTGCCCGTTGCCCTGGATCTCGGAAAAATGCGCGAATACTTCCTCGCCGCCGTCGTCCGGCGTGATGAACCCGAAACCCTTTGCATCGTTGAACCACTTGACAGTACCAGTTGCCATGCAACTCTCCCATACGAAAAAAATGAACGATCACGGGCTCGCGCCCGTGCCCTGCAAGCGAATCAAGAAGAGTGGTTGAGAACTGAGACCCCACCCGGACGGATGGAGGACTACGGATCAGCAATACGCCGCTTGAAACGACTGCGGGGCGAAAGATACCCGCAATCCCGGGAATTGGCAAGCACGGGCCGTACGACTAGACGCTGTCTCAAAAACCGTTTTAGCCACGGAAACACACGGAAACACACAGAAATTCTTGAATGACCAAGGAGGCTTTAAGGGGGTCAGCTTATTGTCCGTGACATTCCGTGTGATTCCGCGGCCATTCTTGGGACCGGTTCTATTAAGGCTTCACGTATCTCTTCGCGAACTGGCCGGCCAGGGCGGGGTCGAGCTTGCGCAGTTGGGCGTGGATTTCCTGCACCTTATCGCGCAGTCCCTGGCCGTAATAGGCGGCCCCCAGGTTGAAGATCGCGCGCGCTTCGCCAGGT
Source organism: Gammaproteobacteria bacterium (assembly GCA_041497655.1). Lineage (GTDB taxonomy): Bacteria > Pseudomonadota > Gammaproteobacteria > Burkholderiales > SG8-41 > SG8-41. Next base: position 8,504 of record JBGQGU010000078.1, on the reverse strand, counting down.
TTGATGCGCAGCGCCTCCTGGATGGCCTCGATCGCCCGGTCGTACTGGTTCAGCGCAAGATAGGTCCAACCAAGGTTGTGCCAGGCGTCGAACGAGTCGCCGTCGTAGCGCACCGCCTGCTGGTAGGCCGGTATCGCGCGCCGCGGCCGGTTGCTCGCGGCATACGCATCGCCCAGCTCCTGCCAGGCGCGCGCGCTCCGCGGCATGACGCGCACCCATTGCTGGGACAGGCTCAAGACCCCGGGCCAGTCCTTTTTCGCGCGGGCCTCGGCTATCCGGCGTATCCACCCGGCCTCGGGCGACTTCTGCTCGCCGCCCGCAGCTTTGGCGCGACCGCCGCGCTCCAGCTCGATGATCCAGGCCGCGGGCAGCGCGAAATTCAAGCTCGGACCCTCGCCGACGAAAAATGCGGTGATGCCGACCAACCGCCCCTCCGTGTCGAACAGGCCGCCGCCGCTCGACCCCTGCGAGATCGCGGCGGAGGTCTGGATGTACTGCGAGCCGTCGAACTCGCGCAGGCTGGAGATCAGTCCCTCGGTCAGCGTCAGCTCCAACCCTTCGGGAGCGCCGATGGCATACACCCTCTGGCCCACCCGCACTCTGCTGGTATTGAGCATCGCCCGCGGCGCGTTCAACTGCGGCACCTTGATCTGGCACAGGTCGCGGTCCTCGTTTGCCGATGCGGCAATCGCGGTGTACGTCTGCTGCCGATAATGAACCTCGAGGCTGGCGGCGCCTTCGATGACGTGGCAGTTGGTCGTGACCACCTCGCGTCCCGTCACGACCCCTCCGCCCTGGTTGATGGGGTTGCCCTCGCCGTCGTAGGCGTGGATCACGACCACGCTCTGCGACGCCTGCTGAAAGATCTGCTCCGGGGTCTTGGCGGCCGCAACGGCCGGCACAAGCACCGCAACAAGAAGAAAAGCGACGCCAGGATTACGTTGCATCATCCATCCTTCTTCAACGGCTCGCCGCTGATGAGGGTCCGTACCTGCTCCCGCCGCGGCAGTGCCGCAGGGTTGACGCGAACGACCCGGATGCCGGCCTGCCTGAGGATGTCGGATTTGAAGCTCTGGTCACCCGCCGTCCCGGCGCCGGCCGCGGACTCGACGTCGACCACTGCCACGACCCGCATGCTCTTATCGCAGATGACGAAGTCGAGCTGGTACTGGGAGAGGCGGCGGACCTGTTGCTCCCGATCTCGTCCGTTTCCGGGCGCGCCGACCACCCGCGCCAGCGAAACGCCGGCAAAGACCTCGAAGCCGGGGAGCCCCGCCTTCAGCAGGTAATAAAGCAGCGACTCGGCCTGTCCCAGAAAGCGCAGTGTCGCCGCTGGCGGCGTTGCCGCAATTGCTGCCGGTGCTTTCGCGGGAGCGGACGATTCGCTCGGGGGAGCCGCAGCGCCTGATGATGGTTGCGGGCTCGCGGGGTTCTGCGCCCGCTCCTTGAATATCTGCTCGAAGCGCGCCTCGCTGGCGGCCTTGCTCGCGGCGGCTTTCCTGCGGAAATTCCAGATGGCGAAGGCGACACCGCCGGCCACGGCCAGCAGGAATAGGTACCACGCCAAAGAACTACCTCTCCATTCAGCCGGTCTTGCTTTTAGCGGCCTGCAGGACCGCCGCGTCCGGCAGGCTGCTAGCGGTGTCGAGGAGCTTCAAACCCGGCCGCACCGGCTCGGTCGCACGCAGGGGGAAATCCGGCGCGTGCAGATATTCCGTCGAGAGTTCCGCGACGCTGTTGCAACCCAGGAGCGCGATCACGCGGTCGATCTCGCCCCGGAATATCGAGATGGCCCGCCGCGCCCCCTCTTCTCCGCCGGCGGCGACGCCGTAGAGCGTGGAGCGGCCGATCATCACCGCCTGCGCTCCCATGGCCAGCGCCTTGATCACGTCGGTGCCGCGGCGAAACCCGCTGTCCACGAGCACAGCGATGCGCTTGCCCACCGCGTCCACCACCTCTGGCAGCGCCTCGACCGGGGAAATCACCGTGTCGAGGTTGCGGCCACCGTGGTTGGAAACGATTACGCCGTCGGCGCCGCAGTCCGCGGCCATCGTGGCGTCCTGGGGATGGAGCATCCCCTTCACGAGCAGCCGGTGCGGCCACAACTTGCGCAGGGCGCGCAGGTCATCCCAATTGAGCGAGTCGTTTCGCATGCTCGACCGCCCCATCGGCCCCGCGGTGATCCGGTACTTGATATCGGTCGGATAGTTCTGGTAGCGCGGCATGCCCGTGGTGACGAGGTAGCGGGCCAGCACGCCAAGCATCCAGCGCGGGTGCAGCAGCACGTCGGTGATGTTCCCGCGCGTGAAAGTGAAAGGGATGGTGAAGCCGTTGCGGAGGTTGTACTCGCGGTTGCCCGGGACTACGCCGTCAACCGTCACCACCAGCGCCTCGTACCCCGCGGCCTTGGCGCGCTCGACCAGCTTGTGGGAAAGCGAGCGCTCGGGCCACATGTAGAGCTGGAACCACAACGTGCCGCCCGCCTGCTCGGCGACCTTCTCCATCGCCGTCATCGAGCCCGTGGCGAGCGTGAACGGAATGCCCGCTTCCGCAGCCGCGCGCGCGAGAGCAATTTCGCCCTCGTACCACATCAGTCCCGCCGTTCCGGTGGGCGCGATGACGATCGGCATCTTGTGCTTCTTGCCGAACAGCGTGATCTCCTGGCTGCGCTTCGAGACGTCCACCAGGTTGCGCGGCTTCAAGCGGATGCGCTCGAAGACCGCGCGGTTGTTGCGCAGCGACACCTCGTCCTCCGTGCCGCGATCCACGAACTCGAACAGCCCATGCGGCACCCGCTTGAGCGCCATTTTCCGCAAGTCAGCGATGTTGTATGCCTTAGCTACCGATCCCATCGTTTTCCAATCCGTGGACTGCATTCTGGCCTGCCGCAGTCGCGTGGCCGAATTCTAAGATAAAGGCCGCGGCCGCGCCATCAGCGCCGCGCCGCCGGCTCCGAAGGCCGCCGGCTGCGGCGCCGGTCGAGCCACCAGGCAAGGGCCGGCAGGAACAGAACCCCGCCGGGCATCGCCAGCACCACGAGGTAGCGGCTGATGGACGAGAGCCGCCGCAGGTGCGCGCTTAACTCCCGCTTGTCTTCCTGCGTCCAGCGCTGGCCGTTGCGCGGCTTCATGAGCAGCGGCATGAGCCCGCGCACCTGCGTGATCTCGTCGGTCAGAAATCGGCGCTCACGCGCCGTCAGCTCACGCACGGACCGGATGATCTCGCCCGGCCGCACCGCGAAGTCCTTGAGAGTTGGCATGCTATGCCGGAGTTTCGGCGGTGATCAGGCCGGCTTCCGGTCCATCCACTTGCTCACATCCGGCAGCTGCGCGCACGCCAGCCGGTCGAGCACGGCTTCCGGATCGCGCTCGACGATCAGCATGGCGCGGTGCTGCGGCGTGATGAAGTGCTGCGCAACCGCGTGATCGAGAAACGCGGCAAGACTGTCGAAATAGCCGTCGACATCGAGCAGCGCGCTCGGCTTGCGGTGGAGGCCGAGCTGGTTCCACGTCAGCATCTCGGTCAGCTCGTCCAGCGTTCCGAGCCCGCCCGGCAGCGAGATGAAGCCGTCGGACAGCTCAGCCATCAAAGCCTTGCGCTCCTGCATCGTTTCGACCACGCGAAGCTCGGTCAGTCCCCGGTGCACCACTTCCTTCTCCAGCAGGCGCCGCGGCGCGACGCCGATCACGTGCCCGCCCGCGGCGAGCGCCGCCTCCCCCAGCACCCCCATCAGCCCGATGCTGCCGCCGCCATAGACCAGCTTGAGACGCCGCCCGGCAATGGCGCGCGCCAGCCTGCGAGCAGCCTCGGCATAAGCCGCGCCGGCGCCGGTATTCGATCCGCAAAACACGCAAATGCTGTGCAATCCGTCACCCCGCCTGTAACAGCCATCATTCTAAGTCACCAGACTAACCCCATCCCGCGTCGCCGCACGTTTATTGCGTGCAGTTCCATCCGTCAAGGAGACACGCAATGAGCACCTTCGTGAAATCGCTGCCGGCGCTCGCCGTCGCGGCAGCACTGTCATCGGCCCAACCCCCGGCCCAGGCGGGAGACGCACTCACCATCTACAGCAACGCCCGTCCCGGCGCGGTGACGCCCGACCTCTACCGCCACGGCGGCCGCGGCCAGGCGCTGCCCGGCTACGCCGTGGTGCGGCACGAACGCGAACTGCAGCTGGCGCGCGGCCGCAACACGGTGCGCTTCACCGACGTCGCGGCCCTGATCGATCCCACCACCGTCAGCTTCGAGTCGCTGACCGATGCAACGGGAACCAGCGTCATCGAGCAGAATTTCCAGTTTGATCTCGTGAGCGCGGAGAAACTGCTGCAGAAGTATGTAGACCGCGCGATCAGCGTGGACCAGGTGCGCGGCACCGGTGTCGAGTCGTTCACGGGCACGCTGCTTTCGACTGCGGGCGGGATCACGCTGCGGCGCGACGACGGCAGCATCCAGACGCTGCCGCACAACGCCGGCGTGCGCCTGCCGGAGCTGCCCGGTGGGCTCATCACCCGCCCGACCCTGGTGTGGGACGTCGCGGCCAGCCGCGCCGGCGCGCACCAGGCGCGCGTGTCGTACCAGGCGTCGGGAATCACGTGGTGGGCCGACTACAACCTGACCTACGCCGAGGGTCGCGACGCCAACTCATGCCGCCTCGACGTCGGGGCATGGGTCAGCATCATCAATCAGTCGGGCGCGGGTTACTCCGACGCCAAACTAAAGCTGGTGGCGGGAGACGTGCAGAAGGTCGCGCCCACCGGGCGCGTGGTCGCGGCCCCGCTTGCCGCGCGCGCCCAGGCGATGGAAGACCGCGCCGCCGGCTTCGAGGAGAAAGCGTTCTTCGAGTACCACCTCTACACGCTGGGCCGCCCCACGACGCTCCCCGACAACTCGACCAAGCAGATCGAGCTGTTCCCGGTCGCGCGCCGCGTGCCGTGCGAGAAGACACTGGTGTATTACGGCGCGCTCCCGGCCTACGGCTTCGGGCCCAATCCGGTCACCGACCGCAACTACGGCATCGCGACCAACCGCAAAGTGGACGTCTACCTCGGTTTCCGCAACGACGAGCAGAACCACATGGGCATGCCGCTGCCCGCCGGCCGCATCCGCGTGAACAAGGCGGACCCGGCCGATGGCACGCTCGAATTCATCGGCGAGGACGCAATCGACCACACGCCGAAAAACGAGAAGGTGATGATCCGGCTCGGCTCGGCGTTCGACGTCGTGGGCGAGCGCCGGCAGCTCCAATTCACCGTGGACACTTCCCGCAAGAGCATGACCGAGGAGGTCGAGGTCAAGCTGCGCAATCACAAGAAGGAGCCGGTAACGGTGATCGTCAAGGACAATCTATATCGGTGGACGCACTGGCAGATCACCGAGAAGACCCACGACTTCGAGAAGCAGGACGCGCGCACCGTGCACTTCCCCCTCAAGATCGCCGCCGGTGGTGAGACGGTGTTGCGGTATACGGTGCGCTACTCCTGGTGACCGAGTGACGGGTGTCGAGTGTCGGGTGTCGAGTGTCGGGTGTCGAGTGTCGGGTGTCGGGTGTCGGGTGTCGGGTGTCGAGGGGTCAACACCGCTTACATGATTGTCACGCGACACTCATTCCTCGACACTCGTATTCCTCTTCCCTCGACACTCTATTCTCGTCCCTCATCCCTCGGCGCCATAGGCGCCGCTATGCCGCTGGTATAGAATCGCCGCAGGCATTCGCTCCCAAGGGAGGCGGCAATGGGCATCGCATTCATCATTCTGCTGGGCGTGCTGGCGGCAATCGTGGCCTACTTGGTCATGCTCTACAACAACCTGGTCCAGGTGAAGCACAATGTTGCCAAGGCCTGGGCCAACATCGACGTGCTGTTGACGCAGCGCCACGACGAGCTGCCCAAGCTGGTTGAGACCTGCAAGCAGTACATGAAGTTCGAACAGGAGACGCTCACCAAGGTGATGGAGGCGCGCTCCAGGGTGTTCGCGGCGCGCGAGGCCCAGAATATTCCTCAGCTCGGCCAGGCCGAGGGCGCGTTGCGCGCGACGCTCGGCAGCCTATTTGCGCTGGCGGAAGCCTATCCCGATCTCAAGACCAACCAGACCTTCCAGCAGCTGCAGACGCGCATCTCGAGCCTCGAGAACGCGATTGCCGACCGGCGCGAGTTCTACAACGAGTCGGTCAACGTCAACAACGTCCGCATCGAGCAGTTCCCGGACTCCATCATCGCGGGCATGTTCAATTTCAAGCCGGCCCACCTGCTCGAAGTCCAAGCCGAGGGGAAGGCCGACGTCGACGTCAAGAAGTTGTTCGGTTCCTAGCAGCCTGTCGGACTGGGTGTCATGAACGGTCGGTGTGAACGCATGGGTAGCCGCTCCTGGTAGCCGCCGAGCCGACAGGCTGTTGTTAATGGGATATATCATGGACTCCCGTTATCGTGCGGGCGGTATTGCATAAGGAGTTTGTCGGATTTCGATCCGATAAACTCCTCAGCGCGTGGCGATAACCTTCACTTCATCAACGCGCATGCACCAGCCGGGATGGCTGTCAGGCGCAATCCACTTCGTCATCATCGCGATCGCATTTCAGGCTGAAAGCGGGAAAGTCTGGCCGTACGCCCTGCTTGCGATGTCGGCGGTGAGCTTTATCGCCTGGGTCGCGAATTACCGCCGCTACCGCCATATCCAGGATCTGCCCACCTCCAAGGTCGCCTCCGCTGCGCAGGGCTACGTCGAGCTCTTCGGCCGCACCGAGATCCTCCCCGGCGAACCGCTCGTGAGCAAGTTGAGCCGGTCACCGTGCTGCTGGTATTCCTTCCGGATCGAGGAGAAGGGCTCCGACGACAAGTGGAATTCCGTGGACAGCGGCTCGAGCGTGGAGCAATTTCTGCTGGTGGACGATACGGGCCAGTGCGTCATTTCCCCGGAAGGCGCGGAAGTGCTGAGCCACGGCCGCAAGTCCTGGGAGCAACTCGACCGTCGCTACACCGAATGGCTCCTGCTGCCCAAGGGCGTCCTTTACGCCATCGGCGAGTTCAGCACCAGCACCGCCGCGGCGGTAGCGGCAGGCGATGAGCGCGCCGATGTGGGCGCGTTGCTCGCGCAATGGAAAGCGAATCAGACTCAGCTCCACCAACGCTTCGATTTCGACCGCGACGGAAAGATCAGCATGAAGGAATGGGAACTCGCCCGCCTTCAGGCACGGCGCGAAGTGCGCGCGCGCCAGGCCGAAGTGCAGTCGCGCTCGGTGGAAGGCGTTTACATCCTGCGCAAGCCCGGGGACGGGCGCCTCTTCCTGCTGGCGAACGAGTTGCCCGACAAGATCGGCTCGCGCTACCGCTTCTGGAGCTGGGCGCACCTCGCCATATTCCTCGGCGCAGGAAGCATAGGATTGTTCATGCTCTAAACTTACCTAAAACGGAACCACTAAGGACACAAAGGGAATCAATGAAGAGCGACAGCGTCCTTTGCCTGAACACCAAGGGCTTTCACCGCATGCACTACGTGGAGTGGGGAAACCCGGAAGCGGAACGCATTGTCATCTGCGTGCACGGCCTCACCCGCAACTGCCGCGACTTCGACTTTCTCGCGCAGGCGCTGCTGCCGGAATTCCGGGTGGTCTGCCCCGACGTCGCCGGCCGCGGCCAGAGCGACTGGCTTTCCGCGAAGGAGGACTACGCCTATCCCCAGTACTGCGCCGACATGACGGCGTTGATCGCCCGCGTGACGGCCGGCGGCAAGCCGCGAAGGATTTACTGGGTCGGCACCTCGATGGGCGGCATCTTCGGCATGCTGCTTGCTTCGCGCCCCAGCACGCCGATCGGGAGGCTGGTGCTGAACGATGTCGGCCCGTTCATCCCCAGTGCCGCGCTGGAGCGCATCGGAACCTACATCGGCCGGGACCCGCACTACAAGACCCTGGAAGAGATGGAGGCCATGGTGCGTTTCGTGTCGGCGCCGTTCGGCCCGCTCACCGACGCGCAGTGGCGGCACCTCACCGTGACCGGTGCGAAGCAGTACGCGGACGGCTCCTGGGGGCTGCGCTACGACCCGGGGATCAGCATCCCCTTCCAGAAAAAGCCGCTCGCCGACGTGGACCTGTGGCAGTACTGGGACACCATCGCCTGCCCCACGCTGCTGCTGCGCGGCACGCAGTCGGACCTGCTGCTGAAGGAGACCGCGATCGCCATGGCGCAGCGCGGCCCGCGGCCGCGGCTGGTAGAATTCGAGGGCGTCGGGCATGCGCCGGTGTTGATGGCGGACGATCAGATCAAGGTGGTGCGGGAGTTCCTGCTCGAGGAATAGTCCGCCACCTGCCGCGTGTTTTTGGCAGGGACCGATGAACGCGTAAACCCAACTATGAATGAGGAAGATGTGCCATGAAGATCTACTATCACCCCGTTTCAACGACCTGCCGTCCGGTGGTCCTGTTCGCCGCCGAGAACGGGATCAAGGCCGAGTTACAGCTCGTCGATCTGTTCACCGGAGAGCATTACAAGCAGCCCTTCGAAGCGATC
>JBGQGU010000077.1:0-9565 GCA_041497655.1 Gammaproteobacteria bacterium | reverse complement strand
CGTGGAGAAGAAGATCCTGGCCGGACTGGCGGAACTGGTGCCCCTCCAGACCAAGAAGCCCGATGACTTCATCGCGCAAGCGGCGGATTGCGACGCGCTTCTCAACACCTATGCGGGTCCGATCACGGCCGAGGTGATGGCGAAGATGCCGAAGTGCAAGATCATCGCCCGCTACGGCATCGGGGTGGACACGATAGACCTCGATGCGGCCACCCGCGCCGGCATCATCGTCACCAACAACCCAACCTACTGTATCGAGGAGGTGGCCGAGCACACCATGGCGCTGCTACTCGCCTGCGCGCGCAAGGTCGCGTTCTACGACCGCATGGTGCGCGGCGGCACCTGGGCGGTGCCCCCCGGGAAGCCCCTGTTCCGCCTGGCGGGCAGCACGCTGGGCCTGGTCGGCTTCGGCAACATCGCCCGGCAGGTGGCCGTGCGAGCGGCATCCTTCGGCATGCGGGTGCTCTACGCCGATCCATTCGTGAAGGAAGGACAGTTCGGCGAGCCCGGCAGAAAGATGAAGCTGAACGACCTCCTTAAGGCGTCCGATTTCGTTTCGGTGCACCCTCCCCTCACCCCGCAGACACGGAAGATGATCAATGATGATGCCCTGTCCCGGATGAAGCCGGGCGCCTTCCTGATCAACTGTTCGCGCGGGCCGATCGTGGACACCGAGGCGCTGGTGCGGGCGCTCGATGCCAGGAAGATCGCCGGCTGCGCGCTTGACACCACCGATCCCGAGCCTCTTCCCGATCCCCATCCGCTGCGCGGTCGGGACAACGTCATCATCAATCCCCACGTCGCCTGGTACAGCGAGACCGCCATGGTCGGCCTGCAGGCCGGAGCGCCGGGTGAAGTGCGCCGCGTGTTGACCGGCGAATGGCCCGTCAATGTCGTCAACAAGGCCGTGAAGGGAAAAAACCGCGCCAGGCTCTGAAACCTGATGGAGCGTGACTCGCGGCCTCCGACACACTATCGAATGTCCGTATCTCAAGAGGCGTCGGCCGCCCAGCGCGCCGCCGGGGGTCAGATCCCCGAAAAATCACCTGGGCCCCTCTTCCGCCCCTCGGCGCGCACTCGTGACGGATGAGTTGTAACCCGTTACCATTGGCCGGTTCGAGCCGCTGGCGCTGAAAAACAGGAAACGGACGAGGAGATGAAAATGAAACTGCTGCGCAATGCAATGTTGGGGATCGGCACCGTACTCGCCGGCATGTTCCTCGCCGGGACGCTCCCCGCTCAGGACTATCCGACCAGGCCGGTACGCATGGTGGTGCCATTCCCGCCGGGTGCGGCGAGCGACTTCCTCGCCCGCGTGCTCGGGCAGAAGTTGACCGATGCGTGGCGCCAGCAAATCGTGGTGGACAACCGCCCCGGCGCCGGCGGCTTGATCGGCGGCACCGTCGTTGCCAGGGCGAGCCCCGACGGCTACACTATCGCGCTGATCGGCCAGCCGCATCTCACCGCTGCGCTGCTCTCGAAGCAGCCGCCCTGGGATCCGCTCAAGGACTTCTCCCATATCGGGCTGGTCGCATCGATGCCGAACGTCCTGACGGTGGGTCCTGGTCTGCAGGTCAATTCGCTCTCCGACCTGATCGCCCAGGTGAAGGCCAAGCCGGGCTACTACAACGTCGGCTCGGCGGGCATGGGCAGCTCCTCGCACCTGGCCGCGGAGATGTTCAACGCCGCGGCGGGCCTGAAGTCGGTGCACGTGCCCTTCAAGGTGATCGGGGACATCTTCGCGGAGATGTACGGGGGGCGCATCCATTACTATCTGTTCCCCCTCCCGGCCGTGATGCCGGTGCTGCGCGAAGGCAAGATCAGGGCTATTGCGACGGGTGGCAGCGCGCGCGCCGTCGCCATCCCGCAAGTTCCGACCATGTCCGAAGCGGGCCTTTCAGGGTTTGTATCGGAAACCTATTTCGGGCTCCTCGGCCCGACCGGCATGCCGAAGCAGATCATCACGCGGATCAATGCCGAAACCGTCAAGCAACTGAAAACTGAAGACCTCAAGACCCGTTTCCAGAACGGCGGAGCCGACGCGGCGACCAGCACGCCCGAGGGGTTCTACAAGATTCAACAGGCCGAGCAAGAGCGCGTGAAGAAGATCATGAAGGACATCGACCTCAAGCCCCAGTTTTAATGATCAACGCGGCAATAATCGGCCTCGGCTGGTGGGGCAAGAACATCGTCCAGTGCGTGCAGGGCAAGAGCACGAAGCTGCGTTTCGTGCATGGCGTCAGCAAAGAGATCGACGCGGCCCTGCCCATCGCCGAAGCCAATGGCTTTACCCTGAGCGATGACTTGGAACAAGCGCTGGCCGACCAGCGGGTGCAGGCCGTCGTGCTGGCCACCCCCCACTCCCTGCACGTCGACCAGATCGTGCGGGTGGCGGCGGCCGGCAAACCGGTATTCTGCGAAAAGCCGCTGGCCTTGAAGCGCGCGGACGCCGAGCGCGCTGTCGCCGCCGCGAAGAGAGCCGGGGTCCCGCTCGGCGTCGGGCAGAATAAGCGCTTCTGGCCCTCGATGGCGGAGCTGCGGCGCGTCGTCGCCAGCGGCGTGCTCGGCCGCGTCATGCATATCGAGGGGCACTACAGCAACGAGAATTCCGGACTGCACTTCTCGGCCTGGCGCGATTCGCCGAGCGAATCGCCGGGCGGAGGCATGACCGGGACGGGGATACACATGCTCGATGCATTCGTGAGCGTCGGCGGACCGCTCTCCGAGGTGAACGCCCGCGTCATCACGCACCGTTCAGGGCCCGACCCCCGCGACACTGCTTCCGTGATGTTCCGGTTCGCCAACAATCTGAGCGGATACTTCGGCGCGGTGCGCGCCTCGCCCTTCTACTGGCGAATGCACGTCTTCGGCGACGAAGGTTCGGTCGAGGCGCTGGGTGAGACCGAGGTGATTGCGCGGATGCGCGGAGGCAAGGTGGAACGCCGCGAATTCGGGAAGATCGACTCGATCCGCGCCGAGATTGACGCCTTCGCCGACGCCGCGATTGGGCACAGCTCCTACCCCATCACGCCGGCGGAAATGGTGGACACCATCGCGGCGTTCGAGGCGATCATCCAATCGATGGACACCGGCAGGTCGGTGTCCATCGATTAACTGGCAGACTCAAGATAGATACATGAAAAAAGGCGAGCCGGGCGGCTCGCCTTTATTTGGAACGGGCTCGCGTCAGAGAGCGCGTTCCAGCTGCTCGCGCTGGGCGTAGAGCTCTTTCGGCATCCGCGCCTTGAGCTTGTCGAAGAGTTCGGCGTGGTCCTTCACTTCCTTGCGCCAGAGCGCGGGGTCGAACCGCGTCAGCTCCTCGAAACGCTCGCGCGGCATGTCGAGTCCGTTCCAGTCGAGATCCTCATAGCGCGGCTGCCAGCCAAGGGGGGTCCTGACTGCCTCCGCCTTCCCGTCGCAGCGCTCGATAATCCACTTCAATACCCGCATGTTGTCCCCGAAGCCGGGCCAGATGAACTTGCCGTCCGCGTCCTTGCGGAACCAGTTGACGCCGTAGATGCGCGGCGGGCGCTTCAGACCCTTGCCGATCTTGAGCCAGTGCCGGAAATAGTCGCCGTAGTGATAGCCGCAGAACGGCAGCATCGCGAACGGGTCGCGCCGCACCACGCCCACCTGGCCCACGATCGCAGCCGTCGTCTCGGAGGCCATGGTCGCCGCCAGGTACACCCCGTGCGTCCAGTCGAATGCCTCCGTCACCAGCGGCACGGCGGTCGCGCGCCGCCCGCCGAACAGAAATACGCTGATCGGCACCCCGTCCGGGTTTTCCCAGTCCGGGTCCACGCACGGGATCTGGCTGCAGTGCATGGTGAAGCGCGCATTGGGATGAGCCGCCTTGCGCCCGCAGCCCGGCGTCCAGGACTTGGCCTGCCAGTCCGTGAGCTCCTTCGGGGGTTCCTGGGTCAGGCCCTCCCACCACACGTCGCCGTCCGGCATCAGCGCGACGTTGGTGAAGATCGTATCGCGCTTCACCGCCTCCAGGCAGTTGGGATTGGTGAATTCCGATGTGCCGGGGGCGACGCCGAAGGCGCCGGCCTCGGGATTGATCGCGTAGAGCCGGCCGTCGGCCCCGGGCTTGATCCAGGCGATATCCTCGCCGATGGTCGTGATTTTCCACCCCTTCAGCGCCTTGGGCGGAACCAGCATCGCGAGATTGGTCTTGCCGCACGCGCTCGGGAACGCCGCGGCGATATAGCGCTTCTCCCCTTTGGGCGACTGGATGCCGAGGATCAGCATGTGCTCGGCCAGCCAGCCCTGCTCGCGCGCCATGATCGAGGCGATGCGCAGCGCAAAGCACTTCTTGCCGAGCAGCGCGTTGCCGCCGTAGCCGCTCCCGAACGACCAGATCTCCTTGGTCTCGGGGTAATGCACGATGTACTTGTGCTCCTTGTTGCTCGGCCAGGGGACGTCCTTCTGTCCCCGCGCGAGCGGCGCGCCCACCGAGTGCACGCACGGCACGAAATAGCCGTTCGCCCCCATGACGTCGAGCACCTTGCGGCCGATGCGCGTCATGAGCTTCATGTTCACCACGACGTACGGCGAGTCGGTGAGCTCGATGCCGATGTGGGCGATGTGCGAGCCGAGCGGCCCCATGCTGAAGGGAATCACGTACATCGTGCGCCCGCGCATGCAGCCGTCGAAGAGTTTCCCGAGCGTTGCCCGCATCTCGTCCGGCGCCACCCAGTTGTTGTTGGGGCCCGCATCCTCCTGGCTGCCGCTGCAGACGAAGGTGCGCTCTTCCATCCGCGCGACGTCGTCGGGATCGGAGCGCGCGAGGAAGCAGCCGGGCCGTTTCTGCTGGTTGAGCTTGGTCAGCATGCCGGTGGCGACCATCTCGCCGCACAGCCGGTAGTATTCCTCCTGCGAGCCGTCGCACCAGTAGATGCGGTCGGGCTTGGTGAGCTGAGCGATCTCCTCGACCCACGCCTTCAACCTGGCATGCTTGACGTAGGCGGGCACTGCAGGGGTCTTGGCAAGGTGAGCCGCGGTGGCAGGTCGGTTCATGGGCTCCTCTCTAAACGCGGGGAATAACCTTTTAAAAACAAAGGCAAAGCAACCATCCCCTGGTGGCCTTGCCGAGTCCGCGAATTCTACACCAAAACGCGGCCCTAGGAGTTTGTCGGACTTCGGTCGGACAAACTCCTAGGGGCGCGCCGGGTTTCACGCCGTGCGGGTCGGTTGCCGGCGCATCCAGGCCAGCCACAGAACTCCGGCGCCCGCCAGCAACAGGACAGGCACCGCCCACATATTCATGGCCTGCCAGCCCTGAATTGTGAACAGCGCGCCCGACGCCAGCGAGGTGACGATCATGGTGATGAAGATCGCGGAATCGTTCACGCCCTGCACCTTGGCGCGCTCTGCGGGGGCGTGGCTTTCGGTGAGCAGAGCGGTCGCGCCCACGAACATGAAGTTCCAGCCGATCCCGAGCAGCACCAGCGCCAGCCAGAAATGCATGACGTCCGCGCCCGAAAGCGCGATCGCGACGCAGACGATGTTGAGCGCCACCCCGATCAGCATGACCGCCATCAACCCGAGACGATTGATGATGTTCCCGGTGACGAACGAGGGCGCAAACATCCCCACGATGTGCCACTGGATCACGAACGCGGCCTCGCTGAACGGATGGTCGCTGGCAACCATGGCGAGCGGCGTCGCGGTCATGAGCAGATTCATCACCCCGTAGCTCACCGTGCCGCACAGCACGGCGACGGCAAACACGGGCTGGCGCGCAATCTCGCCGAGCGGCCTTCCCGCTTTCTTGCGCTCGGACTCAGGCAGCGGCGGAATCTCGAGCCAGCGCAGCGCGAGTATCGACAGCAGCGCGAAGGCGACGAGCGAGAAGTAGGCCCCCGTATAGGGGTGGCCGGCGATCAGATCCATGGTGAGCTTGCTGGTTTCGGGTCCGAGGAACCCGCCCACGATACCTCCCGCCAGCACCAGCGAAATCGCCCGGCTCTTGAAATCCGCCGCCGCCGTATCAGCGGCGGCAAACCGGTAGTGCTGCCCCGCCGCGAAATAGGCGCCCAGAACGACCACGCCGAGGCAGAGCAACCAGAAGTTGCGCGCGTACACTGCGGCCGCGCACACCAGGGAACCGGCGATTGCAAACATCGCTCCCAGCGTGAATCCGGTGCGACGGCCGTAGCGTTTCATGAGCATCGCCAACGGCAGGGTCGCCAGCGCCGACCCGACGAAGTAGGACGTCACCGGCAGGGTCGCCAGCGCCTTGTCCGCCGCGAGCGCGTAGCCCACCAGGGCATTGACGGTGATCAGGATCGAGTTGTTGGTGAGCAGCAGCCCCTGGCAGACCGCTAAGACGGCGACATTCTTTCTGGATGGATCCATGCAATTAGGATCGCCAGCGTGCGATGGCGCCAGTGGGGGTCGCCGTCTTGAATATGAGATTCGATACCAATTTCTGTAAGTGCAATTTCAGCGACGCTGGAATTGCACTTTTCCGAACATGATCTCCCACGACTTGTCGCTGTGCGGCGCCTGGTTGGCGGCTTGCACTTCGGCGAGCACCTGCACGCCGCGCTGCACGGCGGGCCGCGTATTGATCTCGTCGAACCAGCGTTTGACGTGGGGGTATTCCGCGATGTTCACGCCCCGGTTCTCCGCTCCCCGCATCCAGGGGAAGATCGCGATGTCCGAGATCGAGTATTCGCTGCCCGCGGTATAGCGCGCCTCGGCGAGGCGCTTGTCGAGCACGCGCGTCAGACGGTTCGCCTCGTTGGTGTAGCGGTCGATGGCGTACTGGATTTTTTCCTTGGAATAGCGGCGGAAATGATTGGCCTGGCCCATCATGGGGCCGATACCACCCATCTGCCACATCAGCCACTGCACGCAGTTCCAGCGCGCATGCATATCGACCGGCAGCAGCTTGCCGGACTTGGAGGCGAGATAGAGCAGGATCGCCCCCGATTCGAAGAGGGAGATCGGCTTGCCGCTCGGCCCGTCGTGATCGACGATCGCCGGGATGCGGTTGTTGGGGCTCACCTTGAGGAACTCCGTCTTGAACTGGTCGCCCTCGCGGATGTTGACGCCGTGGACGCGATACTTGAGCCCGGTCTCCTCCAACATAATGTGGACTTTATGGCCGTTCGGCGTGGGCCAGCTGTAGACGTCAATCATGGGATCTCCCGCAAGAACAATGATGAATGATGAATGCCTTGCTCCGCAACCCGATTCATTGCATGTCTATTGTGGCACGTCCATCATTCCGCATTCATCATTACAAGAGGGGCAACCTTACACCATGCCCTATTCCACTTCCTGGTGGCTGCCGCCCGGCACGTCACCCGATGCCACGCTGGTCCTCGCGGCGCGCGGCATTCGCGCCTTCACCGACGGGTATGTCGCGCTGCTGTTGCCGTACTACCTCACGCTGCTCGGTTACAGCGCGCTTGAGGTCGGTTTGATCGCCACCGCGACGCTGCTCGGGTCGGGACTGCTCACGCTGCTCACGGGCCTGTTCGCCTACCGGTTCCGGATGCACGCCATGCTGACCACCGCGTGCCTGCTGATGTTCGGCACCGGACTCGGTTTCGACGTGGTTACGGACTTCTTGCCGTTGCTCCTGATCGCCGTGATCGGGACGCTCAACCCGTCGAGCGGCGACGTCAGCGTCTTTTCGCCGCTCGAGAACTCCCTGCTGTCCCACGCAGTGACGAGCGAGCAGCGCACCACGCTATTTGCGCGCTATAGCCTGGTGGGAAATCTCGTTGGCGCACTGGGAGCACTGGCCGCCGCAATCCCGGGCGTGCTCGCGCAATGGAGCGTCCTCGACCTCAAGGCCGGGACGCAAGCGATGTTCGTGTTCTACGGGTTCTCGGGCCTCATCGTGCTCGCGCTCTATCGCCGGCTTGCCTCGGCCGGCTCGCGCGGTGACGAGACGCGCGCCGTTCCATTGGGATCATCGAAGCACATCGTCTTTCGGCTTGCGGCGCTGTTCAGTCTCGACTCGTTTGCAGGCGGCTTCGCGGTGCAGTCGTTGCTCGCGCTGTGGCTGTTCCTCAAGTTCGACCTGTCGGTGGCAGCCGCCGGCACCATCTTTTTCTGGACCGGGATCCTGGCGGCGGCGTCCTTTCTCGCTGCCCCTGCCATAGCCCGGCGCATTGGCCTCATCAACACCATGGTGTTCACCCATCTGCCGGCGAACGTGTTCTGCATTCTCGCCGCCTTCATGCCGACGCTGCCGCTCGCCGTGCTGTTCCTGTGCTTGCGGGCAGTGCTATCCTCCATGGACGTGCCGGCGCGCACTTCCTATGTAATGGCGGTGGTCTCACCGGCAGAGCGCCCGGCCGCGGCGAGCATGACCGCCGTGCCGCGCAGTCTCGCGGCGGCGGTCAGCCCGGCAGTGTCAGGCTATCTGCTCACCCTCACCAGCTTTGGCTGGCCACTGGTGATTTGTGGAGCACTCAAGATCGCCTACGACCTGACACTGCTCGGTATGTTCAGCAAGGTCAGGCCACCGGAAGAGAAATAGAGTTTGCAGTGGGCAGTTTGCAGTTACTGCCAACTGACGGCTGCCAACTGCCAACTGATAACTGACGGCTGCCAACTGTCAACTCCGCGATCAGGACTCTCGATCGCGGAACGGCATGCGGCTCGCCCGCAGCAGCGGCGCCCACTTGTCCAGCTCGGTGTTGATGCGGGTGGCAAACTGCTCGAGCGTCATGGTGGCAGGCTCGAGCCCGAGACCGCGCAGATGCGATCGGATGGCCGGGCTCGCGAGCAAGACCGAGATCTGCCCCCTCAACCAGGCGGTGGCGACCGGCGGGCTGCCCACCGGCGCGAACAACCCGTACCAGCCCTCGATCTCGTAGCCCGGCAGGCCCGATTCGGCGATCGTCGGCAGATCGGGCAGCAGCGCGGAGCGCCTGGGGCTCGTGACGGCGAGCAGCCTGAAACGCTCGTTCGGTAAATAGAGGAGCGTCAGCGGCAACGCGGCGAACATGAGCGAGACCTGGCGCGTTGCCAGGCCATTCAGCGCGTTCACCCCGCTGTTGTAGGACACGTGCACGATGTTGACCCGCGCCATGCGGCGGAACAGCTCGCCCGCCAGGTGGCCGGTGCTGCCGTCGCCCGAGGAACCATAGTTGATCTCTCCCGGGCGCACTTTGAGCCAGGCGGCGAGCCCGCGCACGTCTTCCATCGGCAGGCCGGCATGCACCATCAATACAAATGGCATCGTGGCAAGCGGCGCGACCAGCGCGAAATCACGCATCGGATCGTATTCCACGCCGTGAAAATAATGGGGGTTGATGACCATGGTGGCGTTGCTGGCCAGCAGCAGCGTGTGTCCGTCCGCCGTTGCGCGGGCGACGGACATTGCCCCCCTCCTCGTCGCTGCGCCCGGCTGGCGCTCGAGCACGACCGGGTATGGCGTATCCGCCCGGATTGACTGCTCGACGATGCGCGCCAGCGTGTCGGTGATCGCGGGCGGCGCATTGGGCGCCATCAACCGGTAACTGCGGGATGTGCGGGAGGTCCCACGGACGTCGGTCGGCCCGCTGATCGGGTACGGGATGACGATCTTGACCGG
>JBGQGU010000076.1:0-9568 GCA_041497655.1 Gammaproteobacteria bacterium | reverse complement strand
TCCGGCATCACCCGGTAACGCGCGCCGTGCAGCCGGTCAGTGCCTTCGATCGTGATGACGTCGCTGCCCGCCCCCTGCACGCGCGCACCCATGGCGTTCAAGCAGTGGGCAAGGTCCACCACCTCGGGCTCGCGCGCGGCGTTCTCGATCACCGTCGTGCCGTCCGCAAGGGTGGCCGCCATCATGATGTTCTCGGTGCCGGTGACGGTGACGAGGTCCATGCAGATGCGCGCGCCTTTCAGGCGCTTCGCGCGCACCGAGATGTAGCCGTGCTCGATCGTGACCTCGGCGCCCATCGCCTGCAGGCCCTTCAAGTGCTGGTCCACCGGCCGCGGCCCGATGGCGCAGCCGCCGGGCAGCGACACCCGCGCCTCCCCGCAGCGCGCGGTGAGCGGCCCCAGCACCAGCACCGAGGCGCGCATGGTCTTCACCAGCTCGTAGGGCGCCACCGGGTCTGCGATGCGCGCGGCGGTGAGTTCCACGCCGAGCCTCTCGTCCATCGAGACCGCGACGCCCATCTGCGCCAGCAGGTTGAGCATGGTGGTCACATCGCGCAGATGCGGCACGTTGGTCACTGTCAGCGGCTCCGCAGTGAGCAGCGCGGCGGTGAGGATCGGCAGCGTCGCATTCTTGGCGCCTGAAACGGCGATCTCCCCCGCGAGCCGCACGCCGCCCTCGATGACAAGCTTATCCATGCCGCGCGCCTAGGCGGTCAAGGAAAACAAACCCCATTAACCACGGAATCACACGGAAGGGCACGGAAGATTGAAACCAATGAAAGGCATCCGGAATCATCTCAGCTTAATTGGTTTGTCGTGGTTTTCAATTCCGTGTGTTTCCGTGTGATTCCGTGGCCAGGTTCTTCTTCTTGATTCAGTGTCTTCCGTGTGATTCCGCGGCCAATGTCTTCTCAGCCCTGCAGCGCCCAGTCTTCAGGGGTGAAGGTCTTCATCGAAAGCGCGTGGATCTCCGCGCCCATGCGCCCACCAAGCGCCGCGTACACCCGCTGGTGCTGCTGCACGCGCGACTGGCCGCGGAACGCGGGGCTCACGATCACCGCCTCGAAATGGTGCCCGTCGCCCTGCACTGCCACGTGCTCGCAGACCAGGCCGTCCTGGATCCAGCTCTTGATTTGGTCGGGGTTGATCATTGCGGTTTAGGGTTTGCCCGGGGGACCGGGGAGTCGAATCACGAATCACCCATCACGAATCACGCTTTTCACGCTCAGTGCCTGAGCTTGTAGCCGGAGCGCAGCAGCCACAGGGTGAAAAATGATAAGCCGAAAAAACTGGCGGCGACAATCGCCAGGGAGAGCCAGGGCGAGACGTCGCTCGTTCCGAAGAAGCCGTAGCGAAACCCGTCCACCATATAGAAGATCGGGTTCAAGTGCGATGCCGCCTGCCAGAACGGCGGCAGGGAGTGGATCGAGTAGAACACGCCGGAGAGGAAGGTCAGCGGCAGGATGATGAAGTTCTGGAACGCGGCGAGCTCGTCCACCTTGTCCGAATGGATGCCGGCGATGATGCCGAGCGCCCCCATCACGCCGCTGCCGGCCAGCGCGAACGCAGCCGCCCACAGCGGGTGCTCGAACCTGAGGTCCACGAACCACACCGTGGCAATGAAGACGCCCGCGCCCACCACCATGCCGCGCGCGATGGCCGCGAGCAGGTAGGCGCCGAAAAACTCCTGGTGCGACAGCGGCGGCAGCAGCACGAAGACGATGTTGCCGGTCATCTTCGACTGCATCAGGCTGGAGGAGCTGTTGGCGAACGCGTTCTGCAGCACTGACATCATCGCCAGCCCCGGCACCAGGAACGCCGCGTAGTCCACGCCGGGAAAGATCTCGACGCGCCCGCGCAGGGAGTAGGCAAACACGATCAGAAACAGCAGCGCGGTCAGGACCGGCGCCAGGATGGTCTGCACGCTCACCTTCCAGAAGCGCAGCCATTCCTTGCGGAACAGGGTATGGAACCCCGTGATACGCGATACGGGATGCGCGATGGGCTGCCCACCAGGCTTCGGGTTTTGATCAAGAGTTGTCATTCATCGTACGTCCCGTATCCCGCATCTCGTATCCCGCATCTCGCATCATGCCTTATGCATGATCTGGATGAATATTTCCTCCAGGTCCGGCTGCATGACTTCCAGCTCCTGGATTCCGACCCCGGCGGAGCGCAGTTCGGCGATCACGCGCTCGACCTCGGAGTAATCGCGCAACGCGAGGCGATAGCCGCCCTCGCGGCGCAGCGTGACGTGCGCGGCGAGCGTCTCCGGCAGGTGGTCAGGCTGCAGCCTCAGCTCCAGGTAGCACCCTGAATGCAGGCGCAGCAGGTTCTGCGTGGTATCGAGGGCGACGATGCGCCCTTGCTTGAGCATCGCGATGCGCCCGCACAGCGCTTCCGCCTCCTCCAGGTAGTGGGTGGTGAGGACGATGGTGTGGCCGTCGCGGTTAAGCCTGCGGATGAACTGCCAGAGCGCCTGCCGCAGTTCCACGTCCACCCCCGCGGTCGGCTCGTCGAGCACGATCACCGGCGGCTTGTGCACCAGTGCCTGCGCTACCAGCACGCGCCGCTTCATTCCGCCGGAGAGCGCGCGCATGTTGGTCGCCGCCCGCTCGGTGAGATCGAGGTGGTGCATCACCTCCTCGATCCAGTCGCGGTTGTCGCGCAGGCCGAAGTAGCCGGACTGGAAGACGAGCGCCTCGCGCACCGTGAAAAACGGATCGAACACCAGCTCCTGCGGCACCACGCCCAGCGCGCGCCGCGCCGCGCGATAGTCTTTGATCACGTCATGGCCCAACACCCGGACGGAGCCGCTCGAAGCGAGCGCGAGGCCGGCCAGGATGTTGATGAGCGTGGTCTTGCCCGCGCCGTTCGGCCCGAGCAGGCCGAAAAACTCGCCCTGCCCGATCGTCAGGCTTACCGCGTCGAGCGCCCGCATTCCGCCGTAGTTCTTGGAGACGCGCTCGACCTGGATTGCCGGAACCATCGAAGTGCTGAGTTCTGAGTTCTGAGTGCTGAGTGCGAAGCGCGGAATGCGGAGTGAAAAACTCGTAACTCAGCACTCAGTACTCAGCACTCGTCACTGATCAGCTCAGTTACGCCGTAGAGCTTGGCGAGGCTCTTCAAGCTGGCGGGCAGGTTGTGATAGCGGATCTCGCGGCCGTTGCGGACCGCCTCACGCCTCCATTCGAGCAGCAGGCTCAACGCCGATGAGTCCACTTCCGTGACGCCGGAGAGGTCAACCGTCACGCGCGGCCCCGTGAACCGCTCAGCGCCCTGCGCCAGCAGGGACACGACGTTGTTCGCGGTGACCGGCCCCTGCACGGTGCAGCGGCCGTTGTTGCAGGCGATCATTGCCGGGAGCTGAGCTGCTTGTTCTTCTCGGTGAGTGCCTTGACCAGCCCGTCGATCCCGCCCTTCTGCACTTCGCTGTTGAAGCTGCCGCGATAGTTCTGCACCAGGCTCAGGTCCCCCACCACGACGTCGTACACCTTCCAGCCAGAGTCGCTCTTCTGCATCCTGTAATCAACCGTGACGGGCTTGCCCCCGGACTGGTTGATCAGCGATTTCACCACGACGTCCGTTTCATCAGGCTGCAGGTGCAGCGGCCGGTACTCGATCGTCTGGTCGCGGTATGCCGTGAACGTCGCGGCGTAGGTCTGCACCAGGAGCGTCCGGAACTCCCCGACCAGCAGCTTCTGCTGCTCGGGGCTCGCCTCACGCCAGTGCCGGCCCACGGCGAGCTGCGTCATGCGGACGAAATTGAAATGCGGCAGGACCTTTTTCTCGACCAGGTCCAACACCTTCTTCTGGTTGCCCGCCTGGATATCCTGGTCCGCGCGCAGCACGGCCAGCACTTCATCGGTCACGCTCCTCGCCAGCGCGTCCGGCGCGGTCACGCCCTGCGCCACCGCCGGCACGGCTGTCGCACAGCAAGCCGCCATCAATCCGATCAACCATCCTTTAATCATCGCGTCTCCCGTCACTGCGCCACTCATCACTCCGTCACTCGACACTCGACACTCGACACTCGACACTCGACACTCGACACTCGACACTCGACACTATTACTTAGACCCCCCCTCGGCCGCTTTGTTGTAGAGGAACTGGCCGATCAGCTTCTCCAGCACCACCGCGGACTGCGTCAGCTTCACCGTGTCGCCGTCCTTCAACATGGCGCTGTCGCCGCCCGCGTCGAGCCCCACGTACTGTTCGCCGAGCAGACCCGAGGTGAGGATGGACACCGAGGTGTCCTGCGGGAACTCGTAGCGCTTGTCGATTTTCATCATCACCCGGGCGGCGAACTTCTTGCTGTCGAACTGGATGTCCTCCACCCGGCCCACCACTACACCCGAGCTCTTCACCGGAGCGCGCACCTTGAGCCCGCCGATGTTGTCGAACACAGCGTTGAGGTGGTAGGTGGCTCCCGTGTTGAACGTCGTGCCGGCATTGCCCACTTTCAGGGCAAGCACGAAAAGCGCCGCGATCCCGATGGCGACGAAGATGCCAACCCACAGATCGAGCAGGGTCCTGTCCATGTCTAGATTCCCTTGAACATGAAAGCGGTAAGCACGAAGTCGAGCCCCAGTATGGCGAGCGAGGAGGTGACGACCGTGCGCGTCGTCGCTCCCGACACCCCTTCCGCCGTCGGCGGGGCGTCATACCCTTCGAACAATGCGATGGCCGTGACCGCCACGCCGAACACGACGCTCTTGATCATGCCGTTCACGATATCCTGCCGGAAATCCACCGCGCTCTGCATCTGTGACCAGAACGCACCTTCGTCCACACCGATGACGACCACCGTTATCAAGTAGCCGCCGAACACCCCCACCGCGCTGAACATCGCAGCGAGCAGCGGCATCGAGATCACGCCGCCCCAGAAGCGCGGCCCGATGACGCGCGCGATCGGGTCCACCGCCATCATCTCCATCGCGGAGATCTGTTCGGTGGCCTTCATCAGGCCGATCTCGGCGGTCATCGCCGACCCGGCCCGGCTCGCGAACAGCAGTGCCGACACCACCGGCCCGAGCTCGCGGGTAAGCGAAAGCGCGACCAGCGTCCCGACCGCCTCCGAGGAGCCGTACTTCTGGAGCGTTTCATAGCCCTGCAATCCCAGCACCATGCCCACGAACAGGCCCGAGACGATGATGATGATGAGCGAGAGCACCCCGGAAAAGTAGATTTCCCTGAATGTCAGGCCGCGAAACCGGCGGAAGCTCGTGGCGGAACGCGCGAGCGTCAACAGGAAAAACCGGCTCGCGTAGCCGAGCCGCCAGACGCCGTTGATGACGCGGTGTCCGACGATGCGCAAACCCTTCGCGGCGTGCTCAGGCACGGGCGGACTCCAGCTCAAGGTCCATGGCGTACGGCGCGCCCGGGTAATGGAACGGCATCGGACCGTCCATCTCGCCCCACACGAACTGGTGGACGAACGGCGCATCGGAGTTGCGGATCTCCTCCGGCGTGCCCTGCGCGACGACCACCCCGTCCGCCATGAAATAGACGTAATCGACGATCTTCAACGACTCCTGCACGTCGTGCGTGACCACGATCGAGGTCGCCCCCAGTGCGTCGTTGAGCCGCCGCACCAGATTGCTGATGACGCCCATCGAGATCGGGTCGAGCCCGGTGAACGGCTCGTCGTACATGATGAGCATGGGGTCGAGCGCGATCGCGCGGGCGAGCGCCACGCGCCGCGCCATGCCACCCGAGAGTTCGGACGGCATCATGTGCTGCGCGCCGCGCAGCCCCACCGCGTTAAGCTTCATGAGCACGAGGTCCTGGACCATGGCTTCCGGCAGATCGGTGTGCTCGCGGATCTGGAATGCCACGTTATCGAATGCGGAAATGTCGGTGAACAGCGCGCCGAACTGGTAGAGCATGCCCATCTTGCGGCGCATTTGATAGAGCTCTTCCTGGCCGAGCTCGCTCATGACGCGGCCGGCAACCGTCACCGTCCCGGCACTCGGCCGCAATACGCCCCCGATCATGCGCAGCAGCGTGGTCTTGCCGCACCCGGAGAGACCCATGATCGCCACTATCCCGCCGCGCGGCACGGTCATGTTGATGCCCTTCAACACCGGGCGGACGTCGTACGCGAAATTGACGTCCTTGATTTCAACGAAGTTTTCCATCAAAGCGGGGCGCGGGGACCAAAGGGCGCTAATTTTAAACCACCGCTGGGGACACAACAACGATGCTTGGACCCACATTGAGGATCAAGTCCCGGGCAAGCCCGGCCAATCCAATAATTGATTCGCCGTTTACTGTCCGCGGCTGTTCGGATAACGTAGGCCCATGAGCGACATCGCGTTGCGTTTCACGCAGGTCGAGAAGCGTTACGCCGGCGTTCCGGTGGTGAGCGGATTGTCGCTGCAGGTGCGGCGCGGGGAGTTTTTCGGGCTGGTCGGCGTCAACGGCGCGGGCAAGACCACGCTGATCAAGTGCCTGCTCGATTTTTGCGACGCCGATGGCGGTGCGATCGAGATCTTCAGCATCCCGCACACGACCACCGCGGCGCGCGCCCGGATCGCCTACCTGCCGGAGCGCTTCAACCCGCCGTTTTACCTGACCGGGCGCGACTTCCTGCAATACATGCTCGGACTCCATCGCACCCGCTATGATGCAGCCGAGGTCACGCGCATCTTCGGCGCGCTCGACCTCGAGCCAGCCGCGCTCGATCGCCCCGCGCGCGTCTATTCCAAGGGCATGACGCAGAAGCTGGGGCTCGCCGCCTGCCTGCTCTCCGGCAAGGATCTCTACGTGCTCGACGAACCGACCGGCGGTCTCGACCCCAAGGCAAGGGCGCTGGCGAAAGACGAGCTGGCCGCGCTGCGGCGCTCCGGACGGACCGTTTTCTTCACCTCCCACGCGCTGGCGGACGTTGCCGAAATGTGCGACCGCCTGGCTGTGATGCACGCCGGCCGGCTGCGCTTCGTGGGCACCCCCCAGGAGCTGACCGGGCGCACTGGCGCGCCCGACCTGGAACGGGCCTTTTTGGATTGCATCTCGGAGTGACTAGGAGTTTGTCGGGCTTAGGTCCGACAAACTCCTTATGCAAAACCGCCCGCACGATAACGGGAGTCCATGACAGTGAAAACCTCATTTCCAGCCTACGCGCGTGCCCATCGGAGACCAATCGGGGTCGTTACCCCGGGGTTACATTCAAAATTCTCGGGCGGTTTTGCTGTTAGCAGCCTGTGGGACACCTAGGTCCAACAGGCTGCTAGGGCATCGGGCGAGCCCAATAAGCCTTTGCTATACAATTACTATTAAGCCGGACGCGGTGCGCCGGCTTAATTCCGCGCGTTGGAACGGACGACGGCTCGCCGCTCAACGCGCGCGAGGGGCCTGACCTGGTGTCGCAAGCGAAGCAAGGTGAAATCGCGAAGCCCGATCTGCTGATCGTCGACGACGATCCGCTGATCACGGACACGCTCAACTTCGTCCTGAGCCGCGACTTCACCGTGTACGTCGCGGACTCCCGCAGTCGCGTCAAGAGCCTGCTGCGCCAGCTCGACAACGCGCCCGAGCTCGCGCTGATCGATCTCGGGCTGCCGCCCACCCCGCATCGCCCCGACGAGGGTTTCCGGCTGATCAGTGAGCTGATCGCGTATTCCCCCGGCATCAAGATCGTGGTGCTCTCGGGGCAAAACGACGAAGCCAACGCCCGCCACGCCCGCACCCTCGGCGCGATCGAGTTCGTGGCCAAGCCATGCGAGCCGGAAACACTCAAGGCGCTGCTCATGCGCGCGCGCGCGGTGCGCGAGGCCGAGCTCGGCGCGCCCACGGAAGGCGGGCTGCTCGGCAAGAACCTCCTCATCGAGAAGCTGCGCCAGCAGATCGCGCAATTCGCGAGCGCTCCCTTCCCGGTGCTGATCGAAGGCGAATCCGGCAGCGGCAAGGAGATCGTCGCGACGTCGCTGCACCGCATGAGCCAGCGCGCCACGCGCCCCTTCCTCGCTCTCAACTGCGCGGCGATCTCGCCGACGCTGGTGGAACCCACGCTGTTCGGCTACGCCAAGGGGTCGTTCACCGGCGCCACCACCGCGCGCTCGGGCTACTTCGAGGACGCCACGGATTCCACCCTGTTCCTGGACGAGATCGGGGAGCTCCCCCTCGAGCTGCAGGCGAAGCTGCTGCGGGTTCTGGAGAACGGCGAGTATCAGCGCGTCGGCGAAACCCAGAGCCGCGTCTCCAACGCACGTGTGGTGGCCGCGACTAATCGCGATATGCGCCAGGAAATCCGCGCCGGGCGCTTTCGCGCCGATCTCTACCACCGGCTTTCCGTATTCACCATCGGCGTGCCGCCGCTGCGCGACCTCGGCGAGGACAAGCGCGTGCTGCTCGACCATTACCGCGAGTTCTACGCGCGCCAGGCGCGTGTGAACCCTTTCGAGCTCGATGCCGGCGCGCTGCAAGCCTGGCTCGATTACGGCTTTCCGGGCAACGTGCGGGAGCTGCGCAACATCGTGATCCGCCTCACCACGAAATATGCCGGCCGGCGGGTCGGCACGGGCGAGCTGCAGCCAGAGCTCGACCTGGAGAACCTCGACATCGAGCTGCCGGGCCTGGCGGTGGGCCAGGACTTCAAGGCGGTGCTGGATGCCGCCAGGCGCCATCTCCAGCTGCACAAGAACTTCAGCCTCGATAACACGCTCGCGCAGTGGGAGCGCGGTTATATCGAAGCGGCGCTGATGATCACGCAGGGAAACCTGACGCAGGCCGCCAAAATGCTCGGCATCCACCGCACCACCCTCTACAGCAGGATGCAGAGCTACGGCGAACCGGGGGAGGCGGCGCAGACGCCGCGACCGGCCGCCAAGAGCCCGTAACGTCCATGACGGCGCCGTGCGCCCTGGGTGCGCGCGGCCGAGGAAAACGACGATGTATTACAGCCATTTCGGACTGAGCCAGGCGCCGTTCAAGATCACCCCGAACACCGAGTTCTTCTTCACCGGCGGCAACCGCGGGCCGATCCTGGAAGCGCTGATCTACGCCATCACCCACGGCGAGGGCATCATCAAGGTGACCGGCGAGGTCGGCAGCGGCAAGACCATGCTGTGCCACATGCTGCCGAAGCGGCTGCCGCCGCAAGTCGAGACCGCGTACATCGCCAACCCGAGCGTCTCGCCGGAAGAAATCCTGCATACCATCGCGATCGAGCTGCAGCTCGCGGTGGACCGGAGCGCGCCGCGCCTGGAAGTGATGCAGGCGCTCCACGACTTCCTGCTCACGCGATACTCCGAGGGCAAGCGCGTGGTGGTGTTCGTCGAGGAATCGCAGAGCATGCCTCTCGCCACCCTGGAGGAAATCCGCCTGCTCTCGAACCTCGAAACGCGCAATGACAAGCTGCTGCAGATCGTGCTCTTCGGCCAGCCC
Organism: Gammaproteobacteria bacterium; assembly: GCA_041497655.1. GTDB lineage: Bacteria > Pseudomonadota > Gammaproteobacteria > Burkholderiales > SG8-41 > SG8-41. Next base: position 182 of record JBGQGU010000076.1, on the reverse strand, counting down.
GAGCTCGACGACATCCTGCGGCAGCCCCAAATCCGGCCGCTACGTGAGCGGGTCGCCCACAGTTTCCGCCTCCAGCCGCTCGGCCCGGGCGAGATTCGCGAATACCTGATGTTCCGCATGCATGCGGCGGGATACCGGGGGCCGGATCTCTTTTCCGACGCGGTCGTCAAGCAGGTCGCGCG
>JBGQGU010000075.1:0-9594 GCA_041497655.1 Gammaproteobacteria bacterium | reverse complement strand
GATCCATGCGCTGGAGCGCGACCTGGAGAAGGTGCGGGGCAGCTCGGCGGATATTCAGCGCGTGAGAGACGAGGTCGAAACGCTCAAGAACGTGCTCAAGTCACCCGTGCGCAGGCACCACTGGGTGAGAGATGCACTGCATGGCATCCGGGAGGGCATCGACAGCGCCGTGGACACCGCCGTCGCCGAGGGAATAGAGGTCAGCCGCTACGTCGCGGAAATCGGGCGGATACTCGGGATGTGAATCCGTGACGGGTGACAGGGGGAAACTTAAGGATGAAGGCGGAAGGATGAAGTAAGAGCCAAGTCGCTTCTGCCTTCCGCCTTGGCTTTTCCCCGCCCTATCAGTCTCGTCTTGCCAGTCTCGCGTTATCAGTCACTGGGCGGCGAGCCTGCCCCCCCCGACAAACGGGCGTCCGCACGTTTGTCGGTGGCGGGGATTGGCGCGACACTTTCCATTCATCAGTCGTCACCCATCGTCAAATTTGGAGGAGGAAGTATGGCCAGCATTCACGTGGCGCGTATTCTCGGTGGCGGTGTCATCGGAGCGTGCCTGGCTGCGATCGCAGTCAGCGGGCTTGCCCAGCAGCCTTATCCAAACCGTCCCCTGCGTCTCATCGTGCCGCTCGCGCCGGGCGGAACCACCGACATCATGGCGCGCACCATGTCCCAGGGCTTGGCGGGACCGCTGGGCCAGCCGGTGGTGGTGGAGAACCGCAGCGGCGCTGGCGGTACCGTCGGCAGCGACGTCGTGGCGAAATCACCGCCCGACGGCTACACCCTGCTGATTATCTCCGCCGACACCTACACCACGAACGCGGTGCTCTACACGAACCTGCCCTTCGACTCGCGCAAGGACCTGAGGCCGATATCCATATTGGCGGCTTCGCCCAGCCTGCTGACCGTGCATCCGTCGCTGCCGGTGAAATCGGTCAAGGAACTGGTCGCGCTGTCCAGGGCGCGGCCCAAGGAACTCAACTACGGTTCGGGCGGCACGTCGGGCCAGTTGCGCATGGAGCTGCTCAAGTTCAATACCGGCATGATCATCCAGAACATTCCATACAAGGGCTCCGGCCCGGCGCTCATCGATCAGATCGCGGGGCACGTGCATGTCGGCTTCTTCAACCTCGTCGCCACGTTGCCGCAAGTACAGGCGGGTAAGCTGCGCGCGCTCGTCGTGACCGGCGGCAAGCGCTCACACCAGCTCCCCAATGTTCCCAGCACGGTGGAATCCAGGATCAAAGGGTTCGACGAGAACGTCGGCTACCTGATGCTGTTGCCGAGCGCCACGCCCGGCAACATCGTCACCCGCCTGAACACGGACATCGTGCAGGTGCTGAATACGCCCGAGGTGAAGGGCCGGCTGGCCAACGAGGGCTCGGAAGTTGTCGGCAGCACGCCCGAGCAGGCCCAGGCCGTCGTCTACAGCCAGATCGATCAGTGGGTGGACGTGGTGAAGAAGACGGGAATCAAGTTGCAGTAGGGGCGAGACTCGCGGATCGCGGGTCGCGGCTCGACTCCCCTCCTGTCCGAGGAGGGGTGGCGCGGCAGCGCCGGGGTGGTGGAAGCGTCACCCCGTCACTGCGTCACCGGGGATCAAGAAAGGTATAAGTCACAAGACACAAGTCACAAGGAGCAAGGTACAAGTTACAAGGCAATAGCTGTAAGGCGCTTGAGCCTTGGACCTTGAACCTTGAGCCTTGCCTATTAGTAACATATAAGTTACTATAAGCCCCCCCGCTCAGCAACCAGGAGATCCAATGGCACTGACCCAAGCCTTCAAGCAAACGGTTCGGGCGCGTGTCCAGCGCGACGGCAATTTCAGCTGACGGCTGACTGTTGAGAGCTCCGGGGTCGAATCACGACTCACGAATCACGCAGTTCCTGGGCTGACGCCCGGCGTCAGCGAATGTCGAGCAGCGCCGCGAGATTCTTCCAAAGGATCTTCTCCTTCTCCTCCGGCGTCAGCGACTTGAGATTCTGCACCCACGCGACCGGCGACGGATGCCACGGCACGAACGGCCAGTCGCTGCCCAGCACCACCCGGTCTGCGCCCACCCGGTCGAGCAGGAAGCGCAGCGCTTCCTCGCTGCCGGTCACGGTGTCGTAGTAGAGACGCTTCTGGTACGCGCTCGGCGGCTGCGGGGTGCTGCGCGTCGCCGGCCGCCCGTGCCAGTTGCGGTCGAGCCTCCCCATCGCGAAGCAGGCCGGCCCGCCGCCGTGCGCGATGCAGACCTTGAGATCCGGGCACTTCTCCAGGACGCCGCCGCAAATCAGCACCGCCGTCACGATCGCGTCGTCCAGGATCACGCCGAGGCTGTTGGAGAGCCCGTGGCGCTTGATCCGCTGCATCAGGAAGTTGTTCTGCGGCTGCGGATGGTAGAAGAGGACCGCCCCCATCTGCTCGGCGGCCTTGAAGAACGGAAGAAACCTGGGCTCGTCCCACTGGTCGCCGTTCACCTGCGTGTCGAGCGACGCCCCCTTCAGCCCCAGCTTCGTCACCGCGCGCTCCAGCTCGCCGATCGCGGACTTCACGTCCTGCACGGGCAGCGTGGCGAGCCCGGCGAGGCGCCCGGTGCTCCGGCGGACTGTCGCGCCGATTTCGTCGTTGACTTCGCGCGCCAGGGCGAGTCCCTGCGCCGCTTCGAGGTGATAGCCGACGAACGGCGTGTGAATGGAGAGCACCTGCACGTCCACTTTCTGCGCGTCCATGTCCCTCAGGCGTTCCTCCACCGTGTAGCGCACCTTGGGCGAAGAGAAGCCCGTGCGCATGCCGCCTCCCACCACCGTGCCCAGGCCCTCGCCCGCCTCGTGACGAAAGCCGTGCCATTCCTGTCTCGCATCGATGGCCTTCCACAGGGATTCCGGGACGACGTGGGCATGGATGTCTATCGTTTTCATGAACTTCCTTCCCCTCTCCAATGGATAAAGCCGGGTGAGGTTAGCACAGCGATCCGGGAACCGCGTCTAAGAGTCCCTAGAGTTGGCAGCCGTCAGTTGGCAGTTGGCAGCGCTGTAAACTGCCTACTGCAAACTGCATACTGCCTACTGCCTACTGCAAACTTTTCTTCCCTCATCCCTCATCCTTTGACAAACGGGCGTGCGCACGTTTGTCTAGGGCGGGGTTTGGCGCGATACTTCAAGGAAAACGTGGTCTGTCCCCGGTTGTCCGGGTATAACAACGAGGAGGAATCTTGAACTCAACAGGCGGTTTCGTACGGGCCATATCCGCTTTATGCGTCGCTGTATTCTTCGGCCACCCTCTCGTGGCCGGGGCGCAGGCCTATCCCAACAAGCCGGTTCGCGTCATCGTGGCCTTCGCGGCCGGCGGCTTCGCCGACACCACCACGCGGCAGATCACGCAGAGGCTGAGCGAGCGGCTCGGGCAGCAGTTCGTGGTCGATAACCGTGGCGGCGCCGGCGGTAACATCGGAGCCAAGTTGGCGGCCGAGGCCACCCCGGACGGGTACACGCTGCTGACGCACACGGCGGCGAGCAGCATCAACGTGACGCTCTACAAGAACCTCGGCTTCGACCTGCTGAAGGACCTGGCACCGGTCGCGAACACGGTCTCGGTCGCGGGGCTGTTCACGGTCCTCGCCTCGCACCCGGCGAACAACCTGCGCGATTTGATCCAGTCGTCGAAGGGCAGGCGCGTGACCTATGCCACCGCGGGCGTCGGCACCTCGTCCCATATCGCCGCCGATTACCTGCTGCGAGTGCTGGCGAAGCTCGACGCGGTTCACGTTCCCTTCAAGGGCGGCGGGCCGGCCGTCGTCGCGGTGCTGGGCAACCAGGTGGAACTGCTCAACAGCTCGGCGGCCGCGGTGCCCCACGTCAGGGCAGGAAGAATGAAGGCGCTGGCGGTGTCGAGCTTGACGCGCATCGAGAGCATGCCGGACGTGCCGACGGTCGTGGAAGCCGGCTACCCGGGGTTCGAGGAGCGCTCCTGGGTGGGATTTTTCGCTCCGGCGGGTACGCCTGCCGCCATCGTCACCCTGCTGAACAAGGAGATCAACCGCGCGCTCGCGCTGCCCGAGGTCGCCTTGGGCTTCAAGTCCCTGGGCATGGACATCCACCCGGGCTCGCCCGCCGATTTCAACCGGTACTTGCAGATGGAGGTCGCGAAATGGGCGAAGATGGTGAAGACCACCGGGGTCAGGTTGGATTGATGCCTGAAGGTGGGGGCCGGTAATGGCGCGGATCGTCGGCGTCTTCCAGACCTCGCATACGCCGTTCTGCTACCGCAGGCCGGAGGCATGGAATGACGCCCGCAAGGGGCGCCCGCTTCGCGCGGACGTTCCGTTCGATGATCTCGACGCGAACCGGCTCAAGTACGCGCGCATCCAGGCGAGCTTCGCCGTGCTGAAACGGAACGTTGCGGAAGCGGGCCCGGACGTGATCGTGATCTTCGGCGACGACCAGATGGAGTGCTTCGACTTCGCCAACTTCCCCGCCTTCTCCGTCTACGTCGGCGCGGAATTCGAAGGCAACGTGGTGGACCAGGACGCGCCGATTGCGGCGGAGCGGCCGTTGAAGCCGCTTGAGCGGGCGCGGCTCAAAGGCCACCCGCCGCTGGGCGTCGCCCTGCTGACCGGGCTGATGAAGCACGGCTTCGACCCGGCGTTCTGCATGGACATGCCGAAGCCGGAAGAAGGCATCGGCCACGCGATCATGCGGCCGGCGCAGTCGCTGACCGACCTGCGCACGCCGATCGTGCCGGTCCTGCTCAATTGCTACTACGCGCCCCAGCCGACGGCCGAACGCTGCTACCAGCTCGGAAGAGCGGTGCGCGCGATCGTCGAGGATTTCCCGGACGGCCTGCGCGTCGCCCTGGTCGGCTCCGGCGGCCTGTGGCACACGCCGCAGCGGCCGGGCGCCTGGTTGAACGAGGAATTCGACGAGACGCTGCTCGCTCACATGGCGAAGGGCGACATCAAGGCGATGGCCGCCCACTTCGACGGCTACCGGGTCCCGGAGAACGACACCAGCCAGGACATCAGCGTGCGGGGACGCACCGTGACCGGCATGCCCGCCCTCAGCGGCCCCCAGGGCGGCGGCACGCGCGAGACGTGCAACTGGATCGCTGCGGCCGGCGCCGTCGAAGGCTCGACCGCGACGATAGTCGACCGCGTTCCGATCTACGCTTCGCCCGTCGACACCGCTTTCGCCTACTTCAACCTGTAACGGCGAAACGCGGCTTACTGGTGATGGGTGATGGGTGATGGGTGACCGGATTAGTTGTCAGTTGGCAGCTGTCAGTTTTCAGCCGTCAGCGGTCAGGCGTCAGTAAGCAGCAACTGCAAACTGCCAACTGATTGCTGCAAACTGCCCACTGCAAGCTGCAAACTAATCTTCCCTCATCCCTCATCCTTCATCCCTGACAAACGGGCGTCCGCGCATTTGTCCTGGCCGGGATTTGGCGCGATACTTTCGAGGAAGTCGAGTCTGTCCCTGCTAGTGCTTCCCTGATCGGGGGGAACATGAAAAAGCTCCACGAACTACTTGTCGGTACGGTTGCGACCGCAATCATTGCGGGCGCTTGTTTCACGCACGCGGCGGCGCAGACAGTCATTGATGAGTGGGAAAGCGCGAAGCTGCCGCCGCCGCCCGCACTCAAAGCGGCGACCATCAACCCGGCTGAAACGGCGCTGCTGGTGATGGATTTCACCAACCAGACGTGCAGCATGGCGCGGCGCCCGCGCTGTGCGGCTTCGGTGCCGAAGGTCCAGAAGCTCGTCGCCGAGGCGCGGGCGAACGGCGTGCTCGTGATCTACAGCGTCGCGGTCGCGGGCTCCACCGCGGCTGACATCGTCAAAGACCTCATCCCCGCGGCGGGAGAGCTCGTCCTGCCGCCGCTCGGGCCGGACAAGTTCATCAACAGCGATCTCGAGAAAATCCTGAAAGGCAAAGGCATCAAGACGGTCGTGGCGCTCGGCACGCAGGCGCAGACTTCCGTGCTGCACACCAGCGCCGCCGCGGCACTGCGGGGATTCAAGGTCATCGTCCCCGTGGACGGAATGTCCGCTGATAACGTGTTTCCGGAGCTCTACACGGCATGGCACCTCGCCACCGCCGCGCGCATCAGCGCCCAGGTGACGCTGACGAGGCTCGACATGATTGGATACTGACGCCATGATCGACGGGCTGGTCCGCATTCTGCTGTTCCAGGGCGTTGGGGAAGTCATCGCGCACTTCGTCTTCCCGCTCGTTCCCGGCCCGGTGATCGGGCTCGTGCTGCTGCTCGCCTTCCTCGTCTGGCGCGGCGGGGTGTCGGACGGCGTAGAGCTGGTGTCCTCCGCGTTCATGCGCTACCTGGGCGTGCTGTTCGTGCCCGCAGCGGTGGGCGTGGTGATCTACTGGCCGCACCTGCAGCGGCAGGCGCTCGCCATCGCCGTCGCGCTGATCGTCAGCGTGATCGCGACGATCGCGGTGTCCGCGCTGCTCGCGAAGTGGCTCGACCGCAAAGCACCCGATGCGCCCTGACCTCCCCAAAATCCACGAGATCTGGGTCTATCTCTCGGGCAGCCCGCTGCTCGCGCTGATCCTCACGCTCACGGCGTACCAGATCGGGGTCATGATCTACGAGCGCACGCGGTTGAACCCGCTGGCGAACCCGGTGCTGATCGCCGTCACGCTGATCGCCGCGACCATCACGGCGCTCGACATGCCCTACGCCACCTACTTCGAGGGCGCGCAGTTCGTGCATTTCCTGCTCGGCACCGCGACGGTGTCGCTGGCGGTGCCGATCTACAAGGGCCTCGCGTCGCTGCGCGGGCGCCTCGTGCCGCTGATGGCGGCGCTCGCCGGCGGCGGCGTGACCTCCATCGTGACCGCCGTCGTGATCGCCCGGCTGCTCGGCGCGGACGAGACCGTCGTCGGCGGAATGTACGCGAAATCGCTGACGGCGCCGATCGCGATGGGGGTAGCTGAGCGCATCGGCGCGTCCCCGACCCTCACGGCGGTTTTTACGGTCACGACCGGCATCCTCGGCGCCGCGCTCGGCCGCTTCGTGCTCGACGCGGTGCGCTGCCGCGAGTGGTGGCAGCGCGGCTACGCGATCGGCGTCGCCTCGCACGGCATCGGGACTTCGCGCGCCTTCAGCGTGAACGCGGAAGCCGGTGCCTACGCCGGCCTCGCGATGGGCTTGCACGGAGTCATCGGCGCGGTGGCGATACCGTGGGTGCTCGCCTTGCTTCGCTAGCGCCGGCAAGCGGCGTGCCGCGACTCGCGGGGGGCTTGAGCCTTGAGCCTTAAGCCTTGAACCTTGAACCTTCTGCCTTAGGTTTCCCCCGTCACTCCCCCTCACCAGCCCCCGCGTTGCGCAGCCTGCGTTGACCGGCCGGGCGCCTTGGCGTATTGTCTTACTTTCGTGTCTTACCTGGAGTTTTGCGTGGATACCATCCGGACCTCGAGCAAGGGGCAGATCGTCATCCCGAAGGCGATCCGCGAAGCGCTGGACATCCGCAGCGGCACCGAGCTCAACGTGGAGCTGCTGCCTGGCGAGGGCTTCAAGGTCACCATCCGGACCGCGGACCACGCGGCACATGTGGCAAGGCTCGCCGGCTCGCTCGCGCCACGCGGGAACAAGGGGCGCTATTCGGGATTGACCGATGACGAAGCGGTTGCACTCGCGGTGCGGGAGGATGACGCCCGGGTCCGCGCGTATGCGCGCCGCGCGCGGCGGGGGCGCCGTTGATCGCGCTCGACACCAACATCCTTGCGCGCTACTTGCTCGACGACGAGCCGGCCCAGGCGCGGGCAGCGCGCCGCCTGCTCGCGGACGCGAAGGCGGAATACTGGATACCGGTCACGGTTGTGCTGGAGCTGGCCTGGGTGTTGCGCAAAGGCGATGCGCCGCGCAGCGTGGTCATGGAAAGGCTGCGCGACCTGCTGTCCTTGCGCAACGTGCGCGTGCAGAACGCCGACCTGGTCTTCCAGGCACTGCGCTGGGCCGCGCAGGGTATGGATCTCGCCGACGCGCTACATCTCGTGCTGAGCGGCAAGGCGGAGCGGTTCGCGACTTTCGACGAAGCGCTCGTCAAGCAGGCGCGCAAGCTCGGCGTGCAGCCGCCTGTGTCCGCGCCGTAACGGCGCCCCATCACTCGTCACTCGCCACTCGTCAGTCGTCACCCGCCACGAGGGAGACTCACCCCCTGTGGCGCTCGTTGGGGTTTGGCGCGATACTTCGAGAGAAGTCGAGCTGACCCGGTTCCCTTCTCCACTCTCGCAAGAGCCTGAATTGATGCCTGCCAGCAAGAAGTCCGCGCAGCCCGAATCCGCAGTAACCCCATTGCTTCCGGTTACCATCCAGCCCGGCGACATTCGCTACGCGCCCGGCGTGCGCGCCGGCCGCTGGGTGTTTGCCACCGGACACAAAGGCACAGCCGATTTCGTGAGCGGCATGGCGCCCGAGGTGATCGACGAGTCCGCGCCGCGCCACGCTCTGCCGAAGCACAAGAAGGAGGCGCAGCGCATCTTTGCCAATTTCGCGAAAGTGCTGAAAGCCGGCGGCGCCGACCGCAAGCATGTCGTGCGGGTCGACCAGTACTACACGGGCGGGCAGGTCGTTCCCGCCTATCACGAAGTGCGGCGCGAATTCTTCGCGGGCCACGTGCCGCCCAGCACCTCGAACTTGCATCAGAAGTTCCTGCTCGCGGGGCAGGACATGGAAGTGCAGCTGATGGCCGTCGTTCCCGGCAAGGGCTTCGAGGTGGTGCAGCACCGTCCTAAGAATCTGCCGGTGCACGCGACCTCCGCCTACAGCCCGGTGCTCACCTGCGGCGACTACGTGTTCGTGGCCGGCCAGACTGCGGAAGCGCTCAAGACCGAGGAAGGCCCGATCGACCCCGCGGCACGCATGCCGGCCGGGCACCTGTGGAAGGGCACGCCGATCAAGCTCGAGACCGAGTTCGTGATCGAGCGCAAGCTCAAGCCCGCGCTGGCCAGCGTCGGAAACACGCTCGCCGAAGTGGTAAAGGCGCAAGTCTACCTGCGCGACGTCGATGACATCCCGGCCTTTAACGAAGTGTGGGCGAAGCACTTTCCGAAGGTGCCGCCCGCCACCACCCTCATCACCACCGCCACGCCCGGCTTCATCTGCGAGGCCGGCCGCATCGAGATCAACACCATCAGCCTGCGTCGCGGCGGCCGCACCCGGAAACAGGTGATCGATGCCGGCGTGCCCGCGGCCTACGCCGGCCACGTGCAGGCAATCCGCGCCGGCGACCTGCTGTTCCTGTCCGGGCTGATGGCGGTGGACGCGGGCGGAGTGCTTGCCCCGTCGGCGCGCATCGATCCGCGCCAGCCGCACTTCGGCAGCGCCGTGCAACTGCAGATGGACACCCTCCTCGCCCAGGCGCAGCGCATCTGCCGCAAGGCCGGCACGTCGCTCGCCAACGTGGTGCGCGCGCAGCAGTTCCATACGAGTCTTGCCGACTTCAACGGCGCCTGGCAGGTCTGGCAGCACCACTTGCCCGGCCGGCACCTGCCGTTCTCGGCGATCGAAGTGCCGGCGCTCGGCGTTCCGGGCGCGGTCGTGATGCTGGATCTCTGGGTGTATGTTCCCTGAAAGGAAGACCATGAAACCAAGCT
>JBGQGU010000074.1:0-9646 GCA_041497655.1 Gammaproteobacteria bacterium | reverse complement strand
GTCCCGCATGTGCTGACGCGGAAGTACGGCACCGGCATGGCGATGGGCTTCATCGCCAAGGACGTGAGGATCGCGATGGAAACGGCGAAGTCTGTCGGCGCGTTCGCGCCGCTCGCCGAGCGCGTGTCGGAGATATGGACAGCGGCTTCCGAAAAAATCGGTGCGGGCCACGATCAGACCGAAATCGTGCGCTATTGGGAAGAAGCTACAGGCGTTCGCCTGTAGCTTCTTATTCGATCTGGCAGGGCGGCAAGTGCGCCACGGAAAGCGAGAGGAGATCGCTCAACCACGTCGGGAACGAAGGAACGGCACTGAATTCTTGATCCTGAATCCTGCTTCTCATCCCCTCATCTCTCGATTCGGGTCGCCTGGCGTAGAATTCCGCTGAAAGGCCTGCATGGGAAACGACGACATTCGTTCGACCACCCGCCGCATCGTGAAGGCGGCGTGCCCGCACGACTGCCCCGACACCTGTGCGATGGAAATTGCCGTTGAGGACGGCGTTGCCGTAGAGGTCCGCGGCGGCGCGATGCCGTTTACCGACGGCACGTTGTGCACGAAGGTCGCGAAATACCTCGACCGCACCTATTCGAAGGATCGCGTACTGCATCCGCTGCGGCGCATCGGCGCGAAGGGACCGAGTAAGGGGCGCCTCGAGCGCATCTCCTGGGACGCGGCGCTCGACGAGATCGCGGCGCGATTCAAGGCACTCGCCGTCGAAGACCCGCAGCAGATTTTGCCTTGCAGCTACGCGGGAACAATGGGGCTCGCGCAGTATATGTCGATGGACCGGCGCTTCTTCTACCGTGTGGGCGCGAGCATCCTCGACCGCACGCTCTGCTCCTCCGCCGGCAAGGCCGGCATCAAGATCACGCTCGGCGGCTCGGTAGGGATGGACCCCGAGCGCTACGACGATGCGAAATTGATCCTCATCTGGGGCTCCAACCCGGTTGTGTCGAACCTGCACGTCTGGTCGCGCTGCCAGGAGGCGAAGCGCCGCGGCGCCAGGCTCGTCGCGATCGATCCGTGGCGCAGCCAGACCGCCGAGAAGTGCCACCAGCACATCCGGGTGCTGCCGGGAACCGACGGCGCGCTCGCGCTGGGGATGATGCACGTCATCATCGGCGAGGGGCGTTTCGACCGCGATTATGTCGAACGCCACACGCTGGGCTTCGAGGAGCTGAAGGAGCGCGTCAGGCGGTACCTCCCGGAGAAGGTTGCACACATCTGCGGCGTCAGCGCGGAGGAGGTCGTCAACCTCGCGCGCGACTACGCATCCATCAAGCCGGCGGCGATCCGGGTGAACTACGGGCTGCAGCGTCATGCCGGCGGCGGCATGGCGGTTCGCACGATCACCTGCCTCCCAGCTTTGGTCGGCGCATGGCGCGACGCGGCGGGCGGCGTCGTGCTCACCACCGCGGATTTCTACTCCCTTGACCACAAGACGCTGGAACGGCGCGATCTCCTCCGGGGAAGCCCCCGCACGATCAACCAGTCCGCGCTGGGCGACGCGCTTACTACGGCCAAGCCGCCGGTGAATGCGATCTACGTCTACAACAACAACCCGGTCGCGGTCTGCCCGGACTCGAACAAGGTGATCGCCGGATTTTCGCGGCCGGATCTGTTCGCGGTCGTCCACGACATTTTCCTGACCGACACGGCGGACTATGCCGATATCGTGCTGCCGGCCACGACGCAGCTCGAGCATTACGACGTGCACAAGTCGTATGGACACCTGTACGTGCTGGCGAACAACCCTGCGATCGCGCCCGTCGGCGAAGCGAAGCCGAACAGCGAAGTCTTCCGCCTGCTCGCAAAACGGATGGGGTTCGAGGAAGCGTGCTTCGACGACAGCGACGAGGACCTCTGCCGGCAGGCGCTCGCCTCCGGCGCGCCGCGGATGCGCGGCATCGAGTGGGACTCGTTGAAGGAACAGGGCTGGCAGCGGCTCGCGGTGCCGGAGAGTTTTGCGCCGTTCGCAGAAGGCGGGTTCCCGACGCCCTCCGGCAAGTGCGAGTTCTACAGCGAAACGGCGGTCAAACTGGGGCTCGATCCGCTACCCTGCTACACGCCGCCGCGCGAGAACGTCCACTCGGCGCCCGAGCTGGCGCAGCGCTACCCGCTCGCCTTCATCTCGCCGCCGTGCCGCAATTTTCTCAACTCGAGCTTCGCGAACCTGCCGTTTGCGCGCGCCTCCGAAAAGGAGCCGCGGCTCGACATCCATCCCGACGACGCGCGCGCCCGCGGGATTTCCAACGGCGACAGCGTACGCGTCTTCAACGACCGCGGCTCGTACACCCTGAAGGCCGCGGTCTCCGACCGCGCCCGGCCGGGCGTCGTCGTCGCCCCCTCGGTCTGGTGGCGGAAGCTCTCGCCGGACGGCCGCAACGCGAACGACCTCACGTCCCAGGCCCTTGCCGACATGGGCGGCGCGGCGACGTACTACGATTGCCTGGTCGAAGTCGCGCGCATCTAGTTCATCATCCCTCGAGCATCGCACCTCCGCTTGGGAGGGGACGGGATGAGGGATGAAAAGTTTGCAGTTTGCGGTGGGCGGTTTGCAGTTACTGCGAACTGACGGCTGCCAACTGCCAACTTCGGCCTCGGCCGACGAATCACGATTCACGAATCACGCTTTTTCATTTAGGGATCCGGAGATCTGGACGATGGCACAAGAACAACAAAAAACGAGAATCGTGTTGGGCACGGCAACTCCGGGCGGCGGCTTTCCCGCCTACGGCTGGCCGTACGCCGAGGTTTTGAACGAAACCGACCCGACGCTCGCGATCGAGCCGATCAACACCAAGGGCAGCAACGAGAACGTAGTGTCGCTCGATGCCGGCAAGCTCGATCTCGGCCTGGTCACGGGCGAAGTTACTTACGAGGCGATCCACGGGCTCGGAAGGCCCAGGGCGAACAACCTGCGCATCATCAACGCAACGTATTCGCAGGCCGGCATGTTCATGGTGAAAGCGGACAGCCCCTACAAGAGCATCTCCGATCTCAAGGGCAAGTCGATTGCCTGGGGCGCGGCGAGCTCCGGCTTCATCGTGCTGGCGCGCTACGTAATGGACGGGCTCGGGCTCGACATGAAGAAGGACTTCGATCCGCACCTACTCGAAAAAGCCGGGGACGGCCCCCCGATGGTGCTGGACGGGCGCGCCGCGGCGATGTGGGGCGGCGGTGTCGGTTGGCCGCCGTTTATGGCGATCGCGAAAGGGCCGGCAGGCGCGCGCTTCATCGCGCCGAGCGCGGACGAGATCAAGCGCATCATGACGAGGCATTCTTTTCTCAAGCAGACCACCATGCCCGCCGGCAGCTATCCCGGCCAGGGCGGGCCAGTCAATTCGGTGGGTTCGTGGCCGTTCGTGCTGGCGCGGGCGTCACTGCCGGATGACGCCGCCTACCGTCTCGCCCGCGCGCTGCGCAAAGGCCACGCGGCATTGAGCAAGAAACTCGACCAGGCGCAGGAATCCACGCTGGAAAACACCCTCGCTGCCGCGCCCAGCCGGGACTTGATCCATCCCGGCGTGCTCAAGTACATGAAAGAAATCGGCATGCTCAATTGAGCACGCCGATTTCTTGAATCGAACAGCGACTGGATCACGACTCACCGATCACGATTCACGCGTTTCTCTGAAGGAGGTCCCTTGTGGCCGAAACCCGGGTTGACCTGCTGCACCTCCTCGAGGACCTGCGGGACGCGTATCCCGGCGCGATTGAGGAGACCATCCTCACGGAGATACTCGCCAATTCGCTGGACTCCGGCGCAAACGTCATTGGGATCACGGCGGATTCCACGGCTGCCAGCCTGACGATCGCGGACAACGGGTCAGGAATGCCGCGCCGGGATCTGCGCCGCTATCACGATCTTGCCGCCACCACCAAGACGCGCGGACAGGGCATCGGATTCGCGGGAGTCGGCATCAAGCTGGCGCTACTCGCGTGCAGGGAGGTCGTGACCGAGACCCGGCGCGGGAAGGTCCACGTGGCAACGAGCTGGCATCTGAGTTCGCGCCAGAGGGCCCCCTGGAAGTGGGTTCCCCCTCCGGGCCTCGTCGCGGAACGGGGAACGGCGGTCACGCTTCGTATGGCCGACCCGCTGTCTCCTCTGACCGACCGCGGCTTCGTTGAGGCCGCCATCCGGCGGCACTACCAGCCGCTGCTGGATCCCGCTTGCGATGAAATCCTCGCGCCGCTGTATCCGCGCGGCACCGTCTTCGAGGTGAATGGCGAGATGTTGCGCAAACGGGCAAGTCCCGCTTCCGAGACGGCGCCGCTTGCGATCCGGGCGGGGCGCAAACGCCAGCCCTCCGCGGCCGGCTATCTGTTCCGCGAACCGGCTCCTGTGCCCGAGGACCAGCGCGGGGTCGCCATCAGCACGTACGGAAAAATCATCAAGCGCGGCTGGGATTGGCTGGGGGTTTCGCCCAACGCACCCGAGCGCATCGGCGGTCTGATCGAGGTCCCCGCACTGGCGGCCTCGCTCACGCTCAACAAGGGCGATTTCATCCGCACCGGCCAGCGCGGAGCCGCGTACCTGGCGTTCCGCAAGGCGATCCAGGAAGCGGTCGTGCGCCAGTTCGCCGCTTGGGGAGACAGCCGCGAGCAACCGGAGACAGTCCGGCCGCGAGCCATGCGCACGCTCGAACGCGATCTGGAACGCGTGCTGCTGGAGCTGAGCGAGGGATTTCCATTGCTTGCCTCGCTGGTCGAGCACCGGCGCGGCGGCCAGAAGCGCTTGCCGTTGGGTCCAAAGACGGAATCCAGAGTAGATCAGGGCTTCGGGCCGGAACTTTCCGCGATACCGCCGGGTGCTCCGCAGCGGGACGAAGGCGAAACTCCGGCGGGATCGCCAGAGCAACCGGAAGCGCCCTCCTCGGAGCCTCCTTTGGAACGGTCAGGCGCAAACACGTCCGCGTCGCCGGATTCGCGGCGACAGCGACGCCCCGCGCGCCTTGGACTGGGAATCCAGTTCGAGGACCGGCCCGGAGATGCGGAGCTTGGACGGCTCGTGGAATCTACGGTATTTATCAACCGCTCGCACCCGGCGTTCCGGCGCGCCGCCGCATCGCGCTCCGAGGGCTACCACATTGCCTTGTCCGTTGCGCTGGCGCTCGCCCCACTCGCGGTCCAGCCGGCAGAAGAGCATGCGTTCGTCACTGCATTCCTGTCCCATTGGGGCGAAGCGGTCACCGATGCTTCCTTGCGTCGCAGGAAATCCTGAATATTGCGCCTCCCGACCTGAAGTATTACCATAATGCACTGTGGTAATACCAAGGGGGTTCCATGGCGCACCAGGTCACGGTCAAAGGTCAGGTCACCATCCCCAAGCGGGTGCGGGAGTATCTCGGCATCCGGCCGGGCAGCGGGGTCGAGTTCGAGGTCGGCCCGCAGGGGGATGTGCTGCTGCGCAAGGCGGGGCCGCCCTCGAAGCGCGCACGTCCCCGCAGTCGTTTCGCGGCACTGCGCGGCACGCGCAAGACCGGCATGAGCACCGACCAGATCATGAATCTGCTGCGTGGCTACGACGAGGACGCGCGCGACCCGGGATTTAAAGTCAGGAAGAAATGATCCTGGTCGACTCCTGCGTCGTCGTCGACGTGCTGGAAAACGATCGCAGGTGGGCAGGCTGGTCGCAGGCGCAACTCGAAACCTGGAGCGCACGCGGCCCGCTGCTGATCAACGGGGTGATCTACGCCGAGCTGGCCGCCTACGCGTCCAGCAAGGAGTCGCTTGAAGCCGAGATCGCCGCGGCGAGCCTCGCCCTGCGCGAGTTTCCGCGAGACGCCTTGTTTCTCGCCGGCCGCGCGCACGCCGCTTACCGCAGGCGCGGCGGCACGCGGGCCGGCGTGCTCGCTGATTTTCTGGTCGGTGCCCATGCCGCGGTCCTACAGATTCCGATACTGACGCGTGACGTCGCCCGCTTTCGCGCGTATTTTCCGACGGTAAGGCTGGTTAGCCCGGATTGAATGACATTCGAGCTTGCCGCCGCGCCGGGACCTGATCCATCCCGGCGTGCTCAGGTATATGCGCGAGATCAGACTGCTGCGCTGAAGAGCGGTACTCGCCGTTGCACCTCACCGGCTCGCGCAAGCGAGCGGCGTCCAGGCTGGCCGCAACGGCGCATCCACAGCGGCGCGGGTCTTCGCGTGCCGCGAAAGCTTGATTTGGATCAGTTTGCGCGTAACGGCGGGCGCTAGCATGGCGTGAGCCCGCGCAGGCGGGCGCACGATGCTATGAAGCGATCCGTCACGACTGCCACGATCCCGCTGCGGGGCCCGCTCTTCCGCGGCGACCGCCGGTTGCGGATCGCGCTCGTGGGGCTGCCTGGAAGCGGCAAAAGCACGTTCTTCCGTGCGGTGGCGGCGACTGCCGTTCGTACCGGTGCGCTGGCGGGCACACGTCGGGTGTACGACGAGTGCGCGGTGGAGATCGGGCTCGACGAAGCGCGCGTGATCGACCTGCCGAGCTTGCGCTCGCTGCGCGATCCCGAGCCCGCGGATCGGGCCACGCTCAAGTATCTTCTCTGGGGCGACGAACGGCCGCCCGTCGCGGAACACGAGCCACAGGGGCCGCCGGTGCCGCTCACGGCCCCGGATGTCATCGTACAGGTGATCGATGCCACCGCGCTCGAGCGGCACCTCGAGCTTACTCTGGAACTGTTGCAGCTGGGCCGGCCCCTCGTCATTGCGCTCAACAAGATGGACGAGGCGCGCGACAAGGGACTGCACATCGGCAGCAAAGTGCTCGCCCGCCGCCTCGGCGTGCCGGTTGTGCCCACGGTGGCAGCGATGGGGCAGGGCATCAAGGAGCTGTTTGCGGCGACGGTCGAGGCCGTGCGGCATGGCGTCTGCCCGCTGCCGCTGCCGCCAAGCCGGCATCTTCTGGGCAATCTGAGTCCACTGTCGAAGCTCTTGTGCGCGCCGGAGGTCCGGGCCGCGTTCCGCGTACCGCTCCATTTTCTCGTCGCGCAAGTTGGGGACGGCGACCGTTATTTCCTCGACGAGCTGAGACAGCATTTCCCGCAGCAATCGGCCGAGGTCCTGCGCTTGCGGGCGGAGGCGGACCGGGCGCTGCCGCGGCCGCTGCGCGATGAGCTTCACGCGGATCGCCACCACCGGGCGGCGATCCTCGCGGAAGCCGCCACGCGGCCGGGCGGAGTGCGCGAGCGCCGCAACTGGCGTTACTGGCTCGACGAGCTGTTCCTGAGCCCGCGCTGGGGGCTTGCCGGCAGCGCCGTGGTGTTCGCTGCCGTGTTGTTCGTCGTGTTCGGCGTGAGCGCGTGGCTCGACTCGATGACCTCGGCCCGGCTCGTGGAGTGGTCGTCCGCGTGGCAGCCGCAAACCACCACCGGCGTGATCGGACGCGCGGTGGCCGACGGCCTGATCGGACTCGTGGGCATCGTCGTGCCGTACATGATCCCGCTCGTGCTGCTGCTGGTCGCGCTGGAGCAAGTGGGTGTCATGGCGCGCATCGCGTTCGCGGTGGACCGGGGATTTCACCGGCTGGGGCTGCACGGCGACGTGGCGGTGCCGTTCCTCCTTGGACTGGGATGCAACGTCCCTGCGATCTCGGAGATCGGCGCTCGCAGCCGTGGTAGCGAGCGCGTGGTGGCTTCGCTGCTGGTGATGTTCGTGCCCTGTTCGGCGCGCTCAGCCATCATTCTCGCGCTCGCCGGAAAATACCTCGGCGCGGGCGGAGTGGTCGCGATCTTCCTGCTCGCGATGCTCGTTATCGCCGTCCTGGGGCAGGTGCTGCGGCGGCGCTATCCCACCGGCGGCCCGGGACAGGTGCAGGAGATCCCGCCCTACGCGCTGCCGCGTTGGCGCCCGCTGGTGAGGGAAACCTGGCTGCGCACGCGGGACATTCTGACGATCGTCATGCCGCTCCTGGTGGGCGGCAGCGTCGTGCTCGCCCTGCTGAACCACGTTGGGGCGGACCGCGCGATCAACGCACTGCTGATGCCGGTGACGCAGTGGTGGCTGGGACTGCCAATCGTGCTCGGGGTGCCTCTGCTCTTCGGGATCCTGCGCAAGGAACTGTCGTTGCTGATGCTCTTCCAGGCGCTCGGCACCTTCGAGATCGACCGTTACCTGGGGGCGGTCCAGATATTCACCTTGCTGCTGTTCCTCACGTTCTATCTGCCCTGCATCTCGACCTTCGCGGTGATGCTGAAGACGATCGGGCGCCGCGAGGCGATGTTTGCGGTGTCGCTGTCGATCGTCGTCGCGCTGCTGGTAAGCGGGGTCGCGCGCTTCGCGCTCGAGGCGGTCGGACTGGTGCTTGCTTGACGGAGCCGCCGCTTAGAAACCATAGAGGCGCGCCGGATTGCGCACCAGCACCTGCTCGCGCAGCCGCGCGTCGGGTATCCAGTCGAAGAGCAGATCGGCGAGGTCGCCGTCGTTCGGCATCGGCGTCTTGATGATGACGTGCGGCCAGTCCGTTCCCCAGATCACGCGCTCGGGATTCGCTTCGAGCAGCGCGCGAGCGTAGGGAACGACGTCTGCGTACGGTAATCCGCCGGTTGTGGTGATGCGGGACGGGCCGGTCAGCTTGACCCACGCGCGCCCCGCCTTCATCAGGTTGAGCAGCGCCTGAAACCCGGCGTTGCCGAGCCCCTTGTCGGTT
Source organism: Gammaproteobacteria bacterium (assembly GCA_041497655.1). Lineage (GTDB taxonomy): Bacteria > Pseudomonadota > Gammaproteobacteria > Burkholderiales > SG8-41 > SG8-41. The sequence goes on along the minus strand of JBGQGU010000074.1, from coordinate 1,015 downwards.
TTCATGTAGCCCAGGTGACCGAGCACGATATCAACGGGGAAATCCGCGAAGGCGCGGTCGAGATCGGGAAACTCGTCCGCGTGCATCAGGAATTCCATGTGCCAGCCGAGCGGCGCAACGCGCCGCGCGAGCTTCTTCAGTGAGTCCATCGGCAGTGTTCCCGGAATGCGGTCCTTCACATCCACGATGTTGACCCGCACTCCGCGCACGCCGGCGGCGTCGAGCTTTTTCAATTCCGTTTCGGAAATATTTTCGGCGACGACCGCGACGCCGCGGAAGCGATTGCCAGCCGCTTTCGTCGCTTCCAGCATCACCGTGTTGTCGGTGCCGTAGACACTGGGCTGCACCAGCACAGAGCGCTCGACGCCGAGCGTCGCGAGCATCTTCAGGTAGTCGGGCAGCAGGCAGTCGGGCGGGGTGTAGACGCGCGCCGGCGAATAGGCGTAACGCGCCCTGGGTCCCATGATGTGCGCGTGGGTGTCGCAGGAATGCGCCGGAAGCTTCAGGCGCGGCGCGCGGGTATTGAAATCCGGCGGCGCACAGGTCGGCGCCTCTGCGCCGACCGCAGGTTGCGGGCTCATTTTCGGGGTGCCGAATGTCTTAAAGGTGGTGAGTGAGGAGTGGGAGTAGACCCCCTCACCCTGCGCCCGCGGAGGGCGGAGCAGGTTCCAAGCGTATTGTGCTTGGATGCGACCCCGGAGCGGGATGCAGCGCCGCAACTATCCGCGTTCTTACGTGCGCCTTCACGGTCGCATCCCCGGAAACCGGGGCCCCTGCTCCACGTTTCGGCGCACCTCTCCCCCACCTCGGGGGCGAGGGAATCAATAAATCTCCCTCTCCCCGCGTCCGGGGAGAGGGTTGGGGTGAGGGGCTCGTTGCACGAATTACGGACTGAGTCGAATCACGAATCACAATTCACGAATCACGTTTTCGAACGACGTCAGGCCGCCTTCGCCTGCGCCTGCTCGAGACCAGGCATCTCGAAATTCAACTTCTTGAGACCGTCGATGACGTT
>JBGQGU010000073.1:0-9663 GCA_041497655.1 Gammaproteobacteria bacterium | reverse complement strand
GGGGCTGGGCGTGACGGAGCCGACGCCCTCCTGGGGTTTGATGCTGTCGGGCGCGGCGGCCGACTTCTACCAGCAGGCGCCGTGGATGATCGTGTTCCCCGGCATCGCGATCAGCCTCGCGGTGTTCGCCTTCAACCTCTTTGGCGATTCGCTGCGGGACTGGCTCGATCCGAAGATCAAGCTTTGAGCGCCGCTCAAAGCGTGATCTTCAGTGACTCGTTACTCGTTGCTCGTGGCTCGTGTACCCTGTATACGCCGGGGTCAATTACAGGACCGGCTCGAGTAACGAGAAACGAGAAACGAGTCACACTTCGCGCGAGTAGCGGCGCACTTTCGCTTCGTCCACTTCTATTCCCAGGCCGGGGCCGGAGGGCACCGAAACGTGGCCGTTTGCAAAAGAGAGCGGCGTCTTCAGGATATCGTCGACGAGATACTGGCTGGACAGGCCCACGCCCCAGTCGACCGCGGGTAGCGCCGCGGCGAGGTGGAGCAGCGCGGCGGTGCAAATGCCGGTTTCCGCCATCTTGGAGGCGAGATTGACCTTCATGCCGAGCTTCTCGCACAGCAGCCCTGCATCCATGACCGGCTTCATGCCGCCCAACTTGATGGTCTTCAGGCTGAAGCCGCCCGCGGCTCCGGCCTCGTGGTGGCGTTTGAGATCCGCGAGCGCGTGCAGTCCCTCGTCGCAGCCGATCGGAACGCGGCTCGCGCGCGCGACCTTTGCCATGCCCTCGACATCGTGGGCGGCGACTGGCTGCTCGAAGAAGGCGAGCGACGTATCCTCGACCGCGCGCACGTAGGCGACCGCCTGGTCCGGCGTCCAGCCCTGGTTGGCGTCGGCGCAGATGAGCAGGGTTCCGTTGCCGTCGAGCGCCTCGCAGATTTTTCGCGTGCGCTCGGCATCCTCGCGCGGCTCGGCGACGCCGACCTTGATCTTGAATGCCACGTAACCATCGGCCCGGCCACGCTGCGCGTCCGCCACGTCGGCGGCCGTGCCCTTGCCGGTGCCGACCATGCGCAGGATGGCGACGCGGTCGCGCCGCTTGCGGCCGAGGAGGTCGTGGGCGGGCATGCGCCGCGCGCGGCCGAGCGCATCGTGGAGCGCCATCTCGATCACCGACTTGGCGGAATTGTTGCCGTAGAGAAAGTTGCCCGCGCGCGCCATGACCGCCGCGATATCGTCGGGGGGCATGCCCACGATCATCGGCGCGAGGTAGCGTATCGCCGCCGCCATGCTCGCCACCGTCTCGCCGGTCATGGTCGGCGCAGCGGCGGCTCCGCCCCAGCCCACGAGGCCGTCGCCGGTCTCCAGCCGCACCAGCACGTTCTCGGCGCTCTTGACCTCCTCGAACGACATCTTGAGCGGCTTCACCATCGGCAGGCTCACCGCAATGGGCTCGAGGCGCTTGATTTTCATGGTGTCGGGTGTCGGGTGTCGAGTGAGGAGTGACGAGTGTCGGGTGACGAGTGTCGGGTGTCGAGTGTCGGGTGTCGAGGGTAAACGTCCTTTTACGTTCTCATCACTCGACACTCATTCCTCGACCTCGTTTTTCTCCCTCGTCCCTCGTCCCTCGACACTCGTCCCTCGTTTAGAGCTTGCCGATGGCCTTGACCGCCGCTGCCAGGCGCTTGTAATCGGCGTCGAAAAATGGCTTGAACTCCGGCGCGTCGCGGTAGTCGGGCACCACCTTGACGTTTTCCAGCGCCTGCTTGAAAAGCGGATCGGCCGCCACCTTGGCGACCAGCTGGCGCATCCGGGTGTAGATCGGGTCCGGGACGCCGGCCGTCGTGAACAGGCCGACCCAGAGATACGCTTCGACGTCGTAGCCCAGGGACCTCAAGGTCGGGACATTGGCCAAGGACGCGGAGGGCTTGGCGCCCCAGCTCGCGATCGGGCGCAGTTTGCCCGACGGGATATACGGGTATACCGCCGCCACCCCGCCGAGGGTCAACTGCGAATGGCCGCCGAGGGCCTGCGTAATCGCGGGCCCGCCGCCGGTGGTCGGGAGGTGCCGCATCTTGAGGCCTGCCGCGTGCAGAAACATCTCCGTCGGCACGTGCGTGATGCCGTACGGGCCCGAAGAGGAGTAGACGATCTCGTTCGGCCTCGATTTCGCGAGCGCAACCAGTTCCTTGACGCTCTTCACCGGCAATGAAGGATGAACCACCCCGATCAGCGGATCGGCGGAGAGCAGCGCGAGCGGCGCGATCTGGTCGAGCGAGTACGGCGACTTGACGCCGTAGAGCTTGTCCTTTTCGATGACCAGGAACAGATTCGGCGTGGTGACCAGAATGTTGTAGCCGTCGGGCGGCTGATTGGCGACGTAAGCAGTGCCGACCGAAGCAGTGGCGCCAGGCCGGTTCACCACCGGGGCCGGCTGCTTGGTGAGCCGCTCGATCACCGCGGAGAGCGGCTGCGCGTGGATCTGGTTCATTCCGCCGGGCGGGTTCGGTACGGTGATGGCGATGGCTCGCGCCGGGTAGTCCTGGGCGTAGCCGGCCGCGGCGGCGAGCAACAACGCGAGCACTGCTGTCAATCTGGTGAACATGGTTTTCCTCCTCACAATAGTGGTGCGGCCCCACACGGCCGTCTTGGCCCTGCCCGTGGAAACTTAACCGACGCCGGGCGGGTTGGCAAGGCGCCATCCTCATGGCGCGCAGCGCTGTACCTCGTCCCTCCCCATTGATGGGGGAGGGAACAGAGGGTGGGGGCCGATTCTTTCATCATGCATCCCTCGGGGTGCCGGGGACAAGGCAGGACACTTGGCTCACGCAAGCACCTCGGCAAGCTCCTTCAAGTCACCGACGACGAGATCGGGCTGGTAGGGCCAGTCGCCGAACGGCCGCTTGCGGCGGTCGACGAACGCGGCGCGCATGCCAGACGCCTTGGCGCCCACGCAGTCGAACGTGTGGTTTGCTACGAACAGGATTTCCTCCGGCTGGGCGGCCACGATTTCCGCCGCCTTGCGGTAGGCCGCCGCGTGCGGCTTGAAGCTGCCCGCCTCGGCGACCGAGATGATGCGGTCGAAGGCGATGCCCAGGTGGGGTTTGATCGCCTCCAGCATGTCGGGGTCGCCGTTGGAAAGGATCGCGAGGCGGTATTTCCTCTTGAGCTGCGCAAGCGCCGCCACGGCATCCGGAAAGGGCTGCAAGCGCTCGATCTCGGCGACCAATCTCCTCACCTCCTCTTGCGTGTGCGGGACGCCGGCGCGCTCCAGCGTGTACGCGAGCGAGATGCGCCCGATCTCGCGGTAGGGAATATGTGTCCGGCCCAGCAGGGCGTCGATCATCGAGTTCTCGAAATGGGTGCGGCGCCACCAGGTCACGAGCCGGGAAGGATCGCCCGCCCAACCCTTCGCCCTGAGATAAGGCGCCGCCGCCCGGGTGAGCCCGCCTTGCATGTCGACCACCGTGCCGTAGAGGTCGAACATGCAGATCCTGACGTCGTGCCTGATCGTGTCGATTGCGGTCATGGGCCTTTCCCCGTGAGAGACGCCGGCGCGGGCTTCCTGATCCGAGCATTGTAGAATACCGGCCGCACTGATGAAGCGTGACATGATGATGCGTGACGCGATACGGCGCGGATCGTGACCGATGCCGAAATTCGACGTTTCGCTAGCAGCCGGTCGGACTGAGATGTCCGACCGGCTGCTAACAGCAAAACCGCCCGAGGATTTCGAATGAAACCCAACACACGACCTCCTATTGGCCTCCGCTGGGCACGCGCGTTGGCTGGAAATGAGGTTTTCACCGCCTGTTACTTCCGTCTTCGTGCGGGCGGTTTTGCATAAGGAGTTTGTCCGACCTAAGTCCGACAAACTCCTAGGAACCCCTGTGAATAGCGGTATTTTGATCAAACGAGACGGTGCGATCGCTACCGTCACGTTGAGCAATCCCGGCAAGCTCAACGCGCTGACCGTTGCGATGTGGCAAGAGCTGGCGCGCGCGATGCAGCGGCTCGCCGCGGACGACGCGTTGCGGTGCGTCGTGCTGCGCGGGGCGGGGAACGAAGCGTTCGCGGCGGGCGCCGATATCGCCGAGTTCGCACAAGCGCGCGACAACGCCGAGCAAGGCAAGGTCTATCATCGCCAGTACGTGCAAGGCGCGCTGAGGGCGGTGAGCGAGTGCCGGCACCCGACGGTCGCGATGATCCACGGGCCGTGCGCGGGCGGCGGCCTCGAAATCGCGTGCATGTGCGATGTGCGCATCGCAGGCCGATCCGGGCGCTTTGGCGTCCCGATCAACCGGCTTGGTTTCGCGATCGGCTACGACGAGCTCGCGGCGCTGCTGCCGCTCACCGGCCGCGCGGTTGCGCTGGAGATCCTGGTCGAGGGACGCATGTGGGAGGCGGGGGAAGCGCTGCAGAAGGGCCTGCTGACCCGCGTCGTCCCCGATGCCGACCTGGAAAAAGAAGCTTATGCCACTGCGCGCCGCATCATAGGGGGCGCGCCGCTCGTCAACCGCTGGCACAAGCGCTTCGTGCGGCGGCTCGCCCCGCAGCCGGCGCCGCTCACCGACGCGGAAATCGAGGAGAACTTCGCCTACTTTGCCACCGAGGATTACCGCATCGGCATGGACGCCTTCGCGAACAAGCGCAAGCCCAAATTTGTCGGCCGTTGAAAATCTTGACGCAAAGGCGCGAAGGCGCAAAGGGTACGTTAATGAGATCCGCTAATCCTGATTTGTATTCTTGTTCGGTTTTCTTTGCGTCTTTGCGTCTTTGCGTCGAGCTTTTGGGGTCATAGATGCCGGGGCCGCTGTCGCACATCCGCGCGCTCGATCTCTCGCGCGTGCTCGCCGGGCCGTGGTGCGGGCAGAACCTCGCCGATCTCGGCGCCGAGGTGATCAAGATCGAACGCCCGGAGCAGGGCGACGACTCGCGCGCCTTCGGCCCGCCGTGGTTGAAGGACCGGAGCGGCAAGGACACGAAGGAGTCGGCCTACTTTGCCTCCGCCAACCGCGGCAAGAAATCGGTCACCGTCAACCTCTCGCGCCCCGAGGGACAGCGCATCGTGCGCGAGTTGGCGCGTCAGGCCGACGTGCTGATCGAGAACTACAAGGTGGGCGATCTCGCGCGCTACGGCCTCGGCTACGACGACCTGAGGAAGCTCAACCCGCGCCTCGTCTATGCGTCGGTGACCGGCTTCGGCCAGACCGGGCCGTACCGGGAGCGCCCCGGCTACGACTTCATGATCCAGGGCATGGGCGGGGTCATGAGCATCACCGGCGAGCGCGACGACCTTCCCGGCGGCGGGCCGCAGCGAGTGGGCATCCCGGTCGCGGACATCATGACCGGGATGTACGCGACGATCGCAATCTGCGCGGCGCTCGCGCACCGGGAAAGAAGCGGCACCGGCCAGCACCTCGATCTCGCGCTGCTCGACACCCAGGTCGGAATCCTCGCCAACCAAGGCATGAACTACCTCGCGACCGGCGTGCCCCCGGGGCGGATCGGCAACGCGCACCCGAACATCGTGCCGTACCAGCCGTTCAAGACCCGGGACGGCGACGTCATCCTCGCCTGTGGCAACGACAACCTCTTCAACAAGTTCTGCGAGGTGGCCGGTTGCCAGCAGCTGGCGCGGGACGCGCGCTTCGCCACCAACTCCAGGCGAGTGGAAAATCGCGAGGCGATCACATCGCTGCTCGCGAATATCTTCGCGCAACGCACGACGCAGGAGTGGTGCGACGCGCTCGAGGCGGCGGGCGTGCCGAGCGGGCCGATCAACGATCTCAAGCAGGTGTTCGAAGAGCCGCAGGTCATCGCGCGCGGAATGAAAATCGAGCTCGAGCACTCGCTCGCGGGCAAGGTGCCGCTCATCGCGAGCCCGATGAAGTTCTCCGGGACGCCGCTTGAGCACAAGGTGCCGCCGCCCACCCTCGGCCAGCACACGGACGAGGTACTGCGCGGCCTGCTCCGCATGGACGATGCCGCCATCGCGAAGTTGCGCGCTGATGGCGTCATCTAGGGATGAGGGCTGAAGGATAAGACACGCACCAAATGCCAAGCACCAAATTACAAACAAGCACCAAATCTCAAGCACCAAGCACCAAACGTTTGGAGTTTGGAATTTGAAGTTTGTTTGGGATTTGGAGTTTGGGATTTGGAGTTTGAGATTGATGAGGGATGAGGGAAAACCCGTCACTCGACACCCATCACTCGTCACGCATTTGAGGCCTGTGCCGGCTGCGGGGAATCAGGCGAAGCTCGAAGCGAGCATGTTGGTGGCGAGCAGGTAGAGCACGATGGCGAAGACGCGCTTCAACGTCCTCCCCGGGGTGCGGTGGGCGACCTGCGCGCCGACCGGCGCCATCGCCATGCTCGCGACGACGATCCAGGCGACCGCCGGAGCATAGATAAAGCCCACGCTCCAGTCGGGCAAGCCCGGCTTGCCCGCTCCCGCGACGATGTAGCCCAATGTTCCCGCAAGCGCGAGCGGCCAGCCGACCGCTGCGGCGGTGCCGATCGCCTGGTGCAAGCTGATATTGTGCCGGACGAGGAACGGCACCGTGAGCGAGGCGCCGCCGGTCGCGGTGAGGCTCGACAGGAAGCCGATGATGCCGCCGGCCGCCGCCATGGCGGCCACCCCGGGCAGGCTGCCGCCGGCCGCCGGCTTGGCGTCAAACAGCATCTGCGTCGCCAAGGCGTAGATCAGGACGGTGAAGGCGACCGTCAGCAGGCGCGCATCGAGCCAGCCCGCGGCAAGCGCGCCCCCGAATGTTCCTGCGACCACACCCGGCATCATCTTCAGCATCACGCCCCAGTTGACCGACAGGCGCTGATGGTGGCTGCGCATGCTCGATGCGGAGGTGAAGATGATGGTCGCGATCCCGGTGCCGAGCGCGAGGTGGACGATGTGCTCGGGCGCGAAGCCCTTGGCGGAGAAGATGAACGCCAGGACCGGCACCAGCGCCGAGCCGCCGCCGATGCCGAGCAGCCCGCTGAAAAAGCCGACGAAGGCGCCCAGCGCGAGATAGGCCCACCACCAATCCATTTCAATGATGAATGATGAATGATGAATGAGCGAAATCATCTCATGATTCGCGGCAGGAAGCGCCGGCTTCTGGGATAGAATACCCGCGCTGAAACAATAATGATGGGGGAGGAACCATGAGGTGCTTCGCCGTTCTGGTTCTATACGCACTGTGCGCCGCGGGCGGCCAGCACGCCGCGGCGCAAGCGCCCGGCTCCTATCCGAACCGGCCGATCCGGATGATCCTGCCGGCTTCTCCGGGCGGGCCGGTCGACGTCATTGCCCGCACGGTGGGCGCGGGCCTGGCGGAGGCGCTGGGGCAGCAAATCGTGATGGACAATCGAGCGGGCGCTGGCGGAATCATCGGTGCCGAGATCGTGGTGAACGCAAACCCGGACGGCTATACGCTGATGTTCGCCCATTCCGGGCCGCTCGCGATCGAAGCGGCCCTGCACTCGAAGCTTTCGTACCAGCCGCTGAAGAGCTTCGCACCGGTGTCGCTGGTCGCCGCCTCACCGTACGTCTTGATCGTGACTTCCGCGACGCCCGCGAAGTCCGTGAATGACCTGATCGCGCTGGCCAAGTCGCATCCGGGGAAATTCCACTACGCCTCGGGCGGCATCGGGACCGGACTGCACATGGCCGGGGAGCTGCTCAATCTGGCGGCCGGCCTCAAGATGGTCCACGTGCCCTACAAGGGCGCGGGTCCCAGCATGGCGGCCTTGATGTCCGGGGAGGTAGACATGATGTTCAATGGAGTCTCTTCGGCGCTGCCGCACGTGAGGGCGGGACGGCTCCGGGCGCTTGCGATCAGCAGCGCGCAACGCACCCCGCTGTTGCCGGATCTTCCCACGGTGGCCGAGAGCGGCCTCACCTACGAAACCGCGGGATGGTACGGTCTGGTTGCGCCCGCGCGCACGCCGAAGCCGGTCACGGCCAAGTTGCAGTCGCAGCTCCACAAAGCGTTGAACACGCCCGAGATGAAGGAGCGCCTCGCGGGACTGGGCGTCGACGGCATCGCGAGCACGCCGGAGCGGCTGACGCAGCATCTGCGCGCGGAACTGGAGAAGTGGACCGCAGTGGTCAACACGGCGGGCCTGAAGGCTGATTAGACAACAATCAGAAATGGACAGGATTTACAGGATTAACAAGATTAAGACTGCAGGCGATGATCTCGATTGGTATAGTTCTGCTCCAATCCTGTAAATCCTGTTAATCCTGTCTATTTTTTGCGGCGTGAGGACGAAGAACATCAAGGTGCCGCTGCGCGATGGCGTGATGGGCGCCCACCTCGCCGTTCCGGATCGCACGCCGGCCGGCGCGATCGTCGCGATCATGGAGGATACGGCCCGCTATCTGGAAGGCATCTCCGAGTGCAATGGTCGAATCGGGGCGGTCGGCTACTGCCTGGGCGGCAAGCTCTGCTACCTGATGTGCTGCCGCACCGATGACGATCCACAAGTATCCGGGGGCGGACCATGCGTTCGCCCGCCACGGGGGCAGGACCTACAGCAAGCCCGAGGCGGACCGGGCGCTAGTGTTCACTATCGACTTCTTCAAACGATATCTCGGCTGATCCAATCATGTCACGCATGACACAGAGGGAGGCGAAATCCATGAAGCGATTCCTGGGCGGGACGGTTGTGGTACTGATTACGGCGCTGGCGCCCGCCAGCGCCGTTGCGCAGGCGTTTCCAGTGAAACCGGTACGCCTGGTGGTGGCATTCGCCCCCGGCGGCGCGACCGATACGTTTTCCCGCGTGACGGCCGCCGAGATGAGCAAGAGCCTGGGCCAGCAGGTACTGGTCGAGAATCGCCCGGGCGCCGGCACGACGATCGCGGCCGAGTTCATCGCCAAGTCTCCGCCGGACGGATACACGCTGCTGTTCACGGACCTCTCGACGCACGCCATCACGCCCTCGATCTACCCGAAGCTGCCGTATCACCCGCTGCGGGACTTTGTCGCGGTCGCACCGGTGTCCGTGTCGCCGATGATCATGGTTGCACACCCCTCGGTGGGCGTGAAGTCGGCGAAGGAGCTGATCGCGCTGGCGAAAAAGCACCCGGGCATCACCTGCGGCAATGCGGGAATCGGCACGGTCACTCATATGGCGTCCGAGAAATTCCGCATGCGCGCGGGCATCGATCTCACGCCGGTCAACTACAAGGGCGGGGCCACTTCGACTATCTCGCTCCTGACCGGTGAAATCGCCCTCATCGTCACCACTATCCCGGCGGCGCTCGAATACGTGCGCACAAAGAGGCTGGTGGCGATCGGGCTGACCGCGGAGAAGCGCTCGGCCTTGCTGCCCGATATCCCCGCCCTCGGCGAGACCGTCCAGGGCGTGGAGGCCGCGGTCATCGCCGGGGTGCTGGCGCCTGCCGGCACGCCGCGCGCCGTGATCGAGCGCCTCAACGCGGAATTCGCCAGGGCGGTGGACGGCCCCAAGGCCAGGGAAATTTTCGCCGTCAACGCCGCCGAAGCCATGAAGGCCAGCCCGGAAGCCATGCAACGCTCCCTGGAGCAGGACGTCAAGACATGGGCGGAGGTCGTGAAGGCGACCGGCGTCAAACTGCAGTGATGAGTGGGCAGGTGATTACCACTCATAGTTGGCAGTTGGCAGCCGTCAGTTGGCAGCAACTGCAAACTGCCCACTGCAAACTGCAAACTTCGGGCGTCGAATCACGC
>JBGQGU010000072.1:0-9673 GCA_041497655.1 Gammaproteobacteria bacterium | reverse complement strand
CGACCTCGAGGTCGCGGCGAAGCGGCCGGAGGCGGCGATCGAGGCGTGGAAGCGCATCGAGAGCCAGAACCCGCCGTACCTCGCGCTCGTCGCGGAGCGGCTGTTCAACGCCTACAAGCAGCGCGGCAAGCTCGAGGAGGGGGTGAACCTGCTGCGCGGCTACCTGACCAAGTACCCGTCCCTCGATCTTCTCAACGTGGTATTCCAGGGGACGCTGGAGAGCCAGGGCACCGAGCCGGCCTACCGGCTCGCGCGGGACGAGCTGCGGCGCATGCCGACGCTGCTCGGGCTCGACAAGTTGCTCGAAGCCCAGATGCTGGAAGCGCCGCCCGACCGCCGCCGCGACCTGGAGCTCGTCAAGGAGCTGGTCAACCAGCACACGCGGAGCCTTGCCATGTACAAGTGCGACAACTGCGGATTCCGCGCCCGGCAGTACTACTGGCACTGCCCGGCATGCGCGGCGTGGGAAACCTATTCGCCGCGTCGCACCGAGGAGGCGAAGCTGCCGGCGTGAGCGGTGGAGCAGGGATCGGCGGAACGTGGAGCAGGGGCCCCGTTTATGGGGATGCGACCGCAAAGGCGCGCAGAGGCACGCGGAATAGAACCGGCGCGCTCGGCCCGCTGCCGGGTCGCACCTACGCCCAAGAGCGCAGGCACTGCTCCGCCGTCCGCGGGCCATGACGGTGTCGCCGACATGATACGGACGATATTGATGACAGGAATGCAGAGGCAGGCGGCATGAGCGGTGGAGCAGGGGCCCCGGATTTTTGGGGATGCGACCCGCGAATGACGCGGGGCCGCCGACATGGTGGCGCTCGTTCTGCGATTGGCTGTCCGAGGCGGCGGCATGAGTGACCCCCGCGTCATCGTCGCCCTTGACTACCCCGATGCCAGGAGCGCGGCTGCGCTCGCTTCACGGCTCGACCCGGAGCTGTGCCGGCTGAAGGTCGGCATGGAACTCTATACCGCGGCGGGGCCGTCTCTCATCGAGAAGTTGCGCGGTTCGGGCTTCGGCATCTTCCTCGACCTCAAGTTCCACGACATTCCGAGCACGGTGGCGGGAGCCTGCGTTGCGGCGGCGGAGCTGGATGTCTGGATGATCAACGTGCACGCGCTGGGTGGGCGCGCCATGATGGAGACCGCGCGCGCGGCGCTGTCGCGTCGCAGTGCGCCGCCCAAGCTCGTCGCGGTCACGCTGCTCACGAGCATCGGCGCCACCGACATGGAGGAAATCGGACTCGCCGGCGGCCCACAGGAAGCCGTGGTAAGGCTGGCTCGCATGACGCAAGCTTGCGGCTTCGACGGGGTGGTGTGCTCGGCACAGGAGACGGCCGCCCTGCGCCGGCAGCTGGGCAAGGAGTTCTGCCTGGTGACGCCCGGCATCCGCCCGGCGGGCGCCGCTCAGGACGACCAGGAGCGGGTTGCGACACCGAGCCAGGCGATTGCCGGGGGAGCCGACTACCTCGTCGTCGGCCGGCCGATCACGCGCGCGCCGGACCCGCTCGCGGCCCTACGCGCCATCAACGCCGAAATCGCGGGCGGATGAAGCGCGTTACAATTCCGGTCAAGGCAGACGGATCTGACCGCTGCCTTGACTCCGCTGGATCGAACGGACGCGATGCGCCGTTCATCCGGCGACAAAGGACGAGAAAGGGTAAATGAAAGAATCACCGAAGCGGGGATCAGAGAGTCCCGTCAAGCGACCGTCATCCCTGGTCAGTGACCCCGGCCCACCGCGCGGTAGCGCGGCGGGCGTTCGCCGGCTTGAACGTGCGCAGGCACGTTTACTCCCACCACTCGCGCAGCTGCGCCGCGACCCCTCCTCGGGCAGGAGGGGAGTGTCCCGGCTCACCCCTCATCCCTCGTCCTTCGCACGCGCCCGCGTGCTTGTCGTCGGCGACGCCATGCTTGACCGCTACTGGTTTGGCGAGGTCGAGCGCATCTCTCCCGAAGCGCCGGTGCCCATCGTCAAGATCAATCATGAAGAGGAGCGAGCGGGTGGGGCGGCCAACGTTGCACGTAATGCGGCCGCGCTGGGCGCCCAGGTAACCCTGTTGTCTGTGGTGGGCGCGGACGAGCCCGGCGCCCGGCTGGAAGCCTTGCTTAAGCGCGAGCATATTCATCCCCAGCTGCACCATGATCGCGGCATCAAGACCACCGTCAAGCTGCGCGTGATCGCCGGACGCAAGCAGCAGCTGCTGCGGGTGGACTTCGAAACCCCTCCCAGTCATGAGGTGCTCGCTTCCAAGTTGCGAGATTTCAAGCGGATCCTGGGGGACGTAGATGTGGTGATCCTGTCCGATTACGGCAAGGGCGGCTTGACCCATATCGTCAAGATGATCAGCATGGCGCGCCGCGCCTGCAGGAAGGTGCTGGTGGACCCCAAAGGCGAGGATTACTCGCGATACAGTGGCGCCACGCTCATCACGCCAAATCGTGCGGAGTTCCGTCAGGTGGCAGGCAGCTGGAACGGCGAGCGCGAGCTGACGGAGCGGGCCCAGAAGTTGCGGCACAAGCTCGGCTTGCAGGCGCTCCTGATAACGCGGGGGGAGGAAGGCATGACCCTGTTCGAGGACAGGATGCGATTCCATGTCCGGACGCAGGCACGGGAAGTCTCCGATGTCAGCGGGGCGGGCGATACGGTGATCGCGACGCTGGCGGTAGCGCTCGCCAGCGGCACGCGCATGAAGGAAGCGGTGCGCCTCGCCAACCGCGCGGCGGGCATCGTGGTCGGCAAATTCGGCACCGCGGTGGTGACGCCCGAAGAACTCTTCGGAAAGCAATAGACAGGATTAACAGGATTTACATGATTGAAATCGTGAAAAGCGTGTTTGGTCTAATCTTGATAATCCTGTAAATCCTGTCTATTTGGGTTCAAGCATGTATTACGTAGTCACCGGCGCGGCAGGATTCATCGGCTCGAACCTGGTGAAGGCGCTCAACGAGCGGGGCATCACGGAGATCCTCGCGGTGGACGACCTCAAGGACGGGGCCAAGTTCGTCAACCTCGCGGACTGCGATATCGCCGAATACCTCGACAAGGACGAATTCCTCGAGCGGCTCGAGGACGGGGACTTCGACGGGCAGTTCTCCGCCGTCCTGCACCAGGGCGCGTGCTCCGACACCGCCGAGACCGACGGCCGCTACATGATGGACGCCAACTACCGCTACTCGCGGCGGCTGCTCGACTGGTGCATCGGCGACGAAGTGCACCTCATCTACGCCTCGTCCGCCGCGGTCTATGGCGCGGGCCGCGAGTTCCGGGAAGCGCGCGAGTGCGAGTCGCCGCTCAACATCTACGGCTATTCCAAGTTCCTGTTCGACCAGCTGGTGCGGCGGCGCTACGAGGAGCGCACCGCGCAGATCGTGGGGCTGCGTTACTTCAACGTCTACGGCGAGCGCGAGGGCCACAAGGGGCGCATGGCCTCGGTCGCGCACCATTTCTTCCATCAGTACCGCGGCGCGGACCACGTCAGGCTCTTCACCGGCAGCGGCGGCTACGGCGACGGCGAGCAGAGGCGGGACTTCGTTTCGGTGGAGGACTGCGTCAAGGTCAACCTGTTCTTCCTCGACGATCCCAGTATGTCGGGCCTATTCAACGTCGGCACCGGCGCCGCCCAGAGCTTCAACGACGTGGCGGCTGCGACCGTCAACGCCTGCCGCAAGGCGAAGGGCGAATCACCGCTCACGCTCCTCGCGCTGCGCGAGCGCAGCATCATCCAGTACATCCCCTTTCCCGAGGACTTGAAGGGCCGTTACCAGAGCTACACGCAAGCCGATATCACCGCGTTGCGCGCCGCCGGCTACGACGCGCCGTTCCTCACCGTGGAGCAGGGTGTGACGCGCTACTGCCAGAAGTTGTTGCGCGTATCATAGGCAGATGGACACCCGCTCCCTCGCCGGTTTCAGCACGCTCGAGGATTTCGTCGGCAACACGCCGCTCGTGAGGTTGAAGCGCCTGCCCGGCAAGACCAGCAATACCCTGCTGGCTAAGCTGGAGGGCAATAACCCCGCCGGCTCGGTCAAGGATCGCCCGGCCTTCTCCATGATCCGGCGCGCGCAGGAGCGCGGCGACATCAAGCCCGGCGACACTCTCATCGAGCCCACCAGCGGCAATACCGGCATCGCGCTCGCCATGTGCGCCGCGATGATGGGCTACCGCATGATCCTGGTGATGCCGGAGCACCTGTCGGTGGAACGGCGCCAGAGCATGGCGGCGTTCGGCGCGGAGATCGTGCTCACCCCCAAGCAGGGAGGAATGGAGATGGCCCGCGACGTCGCGGAGAAGATGCGCGATGAGGGCAAGGGCGTGATCCTCGACCAGTTCGCCAATCCGGACAACCCGCTGTCGCACTACGAGGGCACGGGGCCGGAGATCTGGCGCGACACGCAGGGCCGCGTCACCCATTTCGTCTCGAGCATGGGCACGACCGGCACCATCATGGGCTGCTCGCGTTTCTTCAAGGAGAAGAACCCGAAGATCCAGATCATCGGCTGCCAGCCCACCGAAGGCTCGCAGATTCCCGGCATCCGCAAATGGCCGGCGCAGTACCTGCCCAAGATCTGTGACTGGACGCGCGTCGACCGCGTGATCGAGGTGTCGCAGGCCGACGCCGAGGAGATGACGCGCCGCCTCGCGCGGGAGGAGGGCATCTTCGCCGGCATCTCGTCCGGCGGCGCGCTATGGGCGGCGATTGAGGTGCTGCGCGAGGTGGACAACGCGATCATCGTCTCGATCGTGTGCGACCGCGGCGACCGCTACCTGTCGACGGGCGTCTTCCCCGGCTAAGAAAATAGACAGGATTAACAGGATTGACAGGATTCAAACAACAAAACCTGACAGTCTTTCCGTTGTAGTTTCGTTCAGATCTTGTAAATCTTGTAAATCCTGTCCATTCGTTCTCGATCTTGGGTTTATCGTGTCCATTGCCATGACGCCCGTTCTCGCGTTCGACATCGAAACCGTTCCCGATGTCGAGGGCCTGCGCCGCCTCCACGGGCTCGACGGGACGATCCCCGACAAGGGCGTCGCGGAGATGGCGTTCCAGTTGCGGCGGCAGGCGACCGGCGGAGATTTCCTGCCGCTGCACCTGCACCGGGTCATCGTCATTTCCTGCGCGCTAAGGGACCGCGACAGCTTCAAGGTATGGTCGATCGGCGGCGAGAGCGAGGGCGAGCTGGTCCAGCGCTTCTTCGAGGGCGTCGAGAAATACACTCCCCAGCTCGTGTCCTGGAACGGCGGCGGCTTCGATCTGCCGGTGCTGCACTACCGCGGCCTCATCCACGGCGTGAAAGCGGCGCGCTACTGGGACATGGGCGAGGACAACCGCGACTTCAAGTGGAACAACTACATCAGCCGCTACCACGCCCGTCATCTCGACCTCATGGACCTGCTCGCGCTCTATCAATTGCGGGCCGCCGCGCCGTTGGGGGATTTCGCGCAGCTCATGGGGCTGCCCGGCAAGCTCGGCATGGATGGTGCGGGCGTATGGGGTGCCTATCAAGCGGGAAAGATCGCCGAGATCCGGAATTATTGCGAGGCCGACGTCGTCAATACCTACCTCGTCTACCTGCGATTCCAGCTGATGCGCGGCGCGCTCGACGATGCGCGCCACCGCGCCGAGTGCGAGGTGGTGCGCTTGACGCTCAGGAAGTCACCCGAGCCGCACTGGAAAGAATTTCTCAGTCGCTGGCGCGCCTGAGAAATTCTTATAATTTCGATTCCCGATTCACGGTATCTTGGCGGTTCAATTCTGGTATTCCTTCGTGTCCATTGTGTCCTTCGTGGTTCCGTTATTAGGTTGACAGTATTGCGCTAGAATTGCGCTACCGCGCTCGCGGCGCAATTTGACTCCGCCGCCGCGGTGATCATGTCGACTCCTTGGTGCAATCCGAAGAGGAATTGCCGCTTGGCGGCATATTCCCGTCATTCAATAACGATTCGATCGCCACTGGGTATCCCCTAAGATGGCGTTGTTGATCGAATCGTTGCTGATCGAGTCGTTGGACCAGGAAGGTCGCGGCGTCGCGCGTCGCGACGGCAAGACCGTCTTCATCGAGGGCGCGCTGCCGGGCGAGCGCGTCACCTGCACGCCGTACCGCAAGAAGCCAGCCTACGAAGTCGCCACGCTCGATAAAGTAATCAGGCCGGCCGCCCAGCGCGTTACGCCGCGCTGCCGCTACTTCGGCCTTTGCGGAGGTTGCAGCCTGCAGCACCTCGATGCGCGGGCGCAGGTCGCGGTCAAGCAGCGCGTGCTCGAGGACAGCCTGTGGCACATCGGGCGGGTGCGGCCGGAGCAGATCCTGCCAGCCATCTACGGTCCGGCCTGGGGCTACCGCCACCGCGCGCGGCTCGCTGTGCGCCACGTGCCGAAGAAAGGCGGGGCGCTGGTGGGCTTCCACGAGAAGCGCAGCAGCTACGTCGCGGACATGGACAGCTGCGAGGTGCTGCCGGAACGTTTCTCGGCGCTGCTGCGGCCCCTGCGTGACCTGGTGAACGCTCTTTCTATCCGCAGCCGGCTGCCGCAGATCGAGATCGCGGCCGGGGAGGAGACGGATGTGCTGGTGCTGCGGGTGCTCGAGCCGCTCGCAGCCGCAGATATGGGGCGACTGCACGACTTCGAGGGTCGCCACGGGGTGCGGCTGTACCTGCAGCCGGGCGGGCCGGAGACGGCCCGCCCGATGTCCGATGAGCACGCGGCGGATCTCTATTACACGCTGCCCGAGTTCGATCTCAAGATCCGCTTCGGCCCCACCGACTTCACGCAGGTCAACCACGCAGTGAACCGGGTCCTGGTGCGGCGGGCGCTTGCGCTGCTCGACCCGCAGCCGGGCGAGCGCGTTGCCGACATGTTCTGCGGAATCGGCAACTTCACGCTGGCGATCGCGCGGCGCGGCGCCGTCGCGGTGGGCGTAGAGGGGAGCGCGGAACTGGTGAGACGCGCGGCCGCGAATGCCGACTCGAACGGCTTGTCGGCGGCGGCCAGCTTCCTCGAGATGGACATCTACCGGCTCGATGGCGGCTGGCTTGCCGGGCTGGGGCGGTTCGACCGCATGCTGCTCGACCCGCCGCGCGACGGCGCGGTGGAGCTGATCAAGGCACTGGCGGACGACGGTCCGCGGCGCCTCGTCTATGTCTCATGCAATCCAGGAACGCTGGCGCGGGACGCGTCGGTGCTCACCCAGGCGCGCGGCTACCGCCTGAGCGCGGCGGGGGTGGTCAACATGTTCCCGCATACCTCGCACGTCGAGTCGATCGCCGTCTTCGACAAATGAACCGCCAAGAAAGACAAACAATAATTGAACCGCCAAGCACGCCAAGAGAAGCAAGAATTTCGAACCAGAGGCTCCCCTCCTTACCGAGGAGGGGAAGCCCGCGCTGCGGGCAGGGGTGGTGGGATGGACGCGGTCGCCTTCAACCACCCCGGCACTCACGTGCCACCCCTCCTTGACCAAGGAGGGGAGACTTTATTTGTTTGGGACGTCTTGAACAAAAAAACGGCCGGGCGCCGGCCCGGCCATTTTAATTTTATTTTCTTGGCGTTCTTGGCGTGCTTGGCGGTTCGATCCTAATCCCTCTCGCCGCTCAGCGCCATCAGCAACTGCAGCAGGCTGGCGAAGATGTTGAACAGGCTCATGTAGCATCCCGTCGTCGCCATGATGTAGTTGGTCTCGCCGCCGTTGACGATGCGGCTCACGTCGTGCAGCAGGAACAGCGCGAAGACGACCACCACGACTGCCGAGATCGTCAGCGCCAGTGCCGGGATCTGCAGGAACATGTTGGCGATGATGGCAAGCAGTGCCACGATCATGCCGACGAACAGGAACTTGCCCATGAAGCTGAAGTCCTTCTTCACCGTGGTCGCGATGCCGGCCATGACGAAGAAGATGACGCCGGTGCCGACGGCCGCCATGCCGATCAGCTGCGGCCCGTTCTTGAGCGACAGCGCGACCGCGAGCAGCGGCCCCAGCCACCAGCCGAGAATGAACGTCATGGCGAGCAGCAGGACGACCCCGAGCCCGCTGTTGCGGTTGGCGGCGATGGCGAACTGCAGGCCGATTACCGCGGCGAGCATGACGAAGAAGCTGACGATCGGGTACTGCATGATGATGCCGCCGGTGCTGATGCCGATGAAGGCACCGGCCACCGTCGGCACCATGGTAAGTGCCAGCAGCAGATAGGTATTGCGCAGGACACGCTGCTGTTGCAGCGCGATGTCCTGTGTGCCGGCTGAAATGACGGCCGGGTTGGTCTGGGATTCTGGTTGCATGCGGTTCTCCTCAGAAGAGTATTTCTAGTCCCGTTAGACTACCACAGCGGCCAAGGTTCAACGCTGGGATCGCGCCACGGCGTTCCAAGCGCCTGAACTCACGTGTATTATTGGCCGCGTTTGTGACGGTGGCGTGTCGCGTGGAGGGTTGGCAGAGCGGTTTAATGCGGCGGTCTTGAAAATGCGCCCATTTCCGAGCGTATTCGAACGGGAATTCATCTCCCGGTAGAAGTCACTGGCCAACGCGCCAAGCTTGCGGGGCGCATTTCGGCGCAGGCTAACCTGATAAGGTTAAGCGCCAGAGGCGCGGCTGGAGCCAAAATCGTTGATGGGAAGGAAGGGTGGCGGAGCGGTTGAACGCACCGGTCTTGAAAACCGGCATGTCCGCAAGGGCATCGTGGGTTCGAATCCCACCCCTTCCGCCAAAACACGCGTCGTTATTTCTTCCTGCCGTTGGTTTTCAGCGCTCCTTTCCTGAGCCTGCGGTAGAGCCGTGGGTTGGTCGCCTTCAGGCGGGAAGCGACCTTGAAATCGTTGCCCCTGGCTTTCGCCAGCTCGATGCCCTCGATGTGCACCAGCCGCAGCAGCTCGCGCACCGGCCTGGGCATGCTGCGGCCGCTCTCGTAGCGCGAGCCGCCGCTCTGGGTCACGCCGACCCGCGACCAGAATTCCTGCTGGTTGAGGCGCAGCCGGCGCCGGATTTCACGGGGATTGGTGATGCGCTCGAATGGTTTCATGTCTGAACGTCGTCCTGGTGTGGTTGACATGGGATTGACCGCCACGCGACGGATAGGTTCAAGCGAGCGGCCGCAGCCGCCGGCCATGACGGAGGCATCAACGGTGCCGCCGCTCCGCGGCCTCGTTTTCCCCCGCAAAATCAACTAAAATACGCGACTTTTTAGGAATTTGCCGTCGACACCGACACTGTCGGCAAATTCCTCAAATCATGGCTCTGATTGTCCAGAAATACGGCGGCACCTCGGTGGGCTCGCCTGAGCGCATCAAGAACGTCGCCCGGCGCGTCGCCCGCTGGAAGGCGAAGGGGCACCAGCTGGTGGTGGTCGTCTCGGCGATGGCGGGGGAGACCAACCGCCTGATCGCGCTTGCCCGGGAACTTCAGGCGCATCCCGACCCGCGCGAGCTCGACGTGATGGTGTCCACCGGCGAGCAGGTGACGATTGCGCTGCTCGCGATGGCGCTGATGGACATGGGGCTCAAGGCGCGCAGCTATACCGGTGCGCAGGTGAGGATCCTGACCGACAGCGCCTACAATAAGGCGCGCATCGTGAGCATAGACGAGTCCCGCATCCGCAAGGACCTCGCCGACGACCGCATCGTGGTGGTGGCCGGCTTCCAGGGCGTGGACGAGCAAGGCAACGTCACCACGCTCGGGCGCGGCGGCT
>JBGQGU010000071.1:0-9767 GCA_041497655.1 Gammaproteobacteria bacterium | reverse complement strand
GAGGCGCTCCGCGAGCGGGTTGAGCAGGCGGCGCAGCGGAGCGCGCTGGTTGCGCCTGAGGAACTTGTCGAACACCAGGATGCAGCCGCCCGGACGCACCACCCGCGCCGTTTCCGCGAGGGCGCGGCCCGCATCCGGCACCACCGCCAGGATCAGGTGCAGCACCGCATGGTCGAAGCACGCGTCGCGGAACGGCAGTGCCAGGCTATTGCCAAGCACCGCGGAGAACTCGTGCCCGGCGGCGCGGCGCACGCTGCGCAAGAGCATGGCCTGCGTCAGGTCCAGCCCGACGTAGCGGTGGCCGCGCGGGAGGAACTGGAAATCGAGGCCGCTGCCCACGCCGTTGATGAGCACCGTGCCGCGAGTTTCGCGTGGCAATGCGGCGAGACTGTCACGGCGCGCCGTGCGAAAAGCCGGGCCGGCGATAAGGTCGTAGAGCGGGGCGAGGAAGGTATAACTGAGCCGCAGGCTCATGGCGGGGAGTGTTGAGTGTTAAGTTTTGAGTGTTGAGTTAGCTACCAACCGGCGCTCAGATTGCCAGAACGATCACAACTCAAAACTTAACATTCAAAACTCAACACTCACGTCAGTGCAAAACGCGCGGCATGGAGAGCGTGAATTCGGATATCGGCGCATCGAACTGCCTGCCGTCTTCCGCAACCATCTGGTAGGTGCCGCGCATGGTACCGACCGGCGTGGCGATCGCGGTGCCGCTGGTGTATTGGAAGCTTTCATTGGGCCGCAGCGTCGGCTGCTCCCCGACCACGCCCAAGCCGCGCACCTCCTGCACCTGGTTGTTGGAGTCCGTGATGATCCAGTGGCGGCTCACGAGCTGCGCCGGCAGCGTGCCGGTATTGGTAATGGTGATGGTGTAGGCGAACACGTAGCGGCCGCTGTCCATGTCGGACTGGTCCGGGATGAACGCGGTGCGCGCCGCGACCGTGATGTCGTATTTCCTGTCCGCCATGGGCCGATTGTTGACCAATTTATCCGCGCAGGCAAGCGCCAGAACGGGTAAAATTCCGGCGTTTTCGAAAGGCGCGCATGGCGAAAAGCTACCGCATCGCTCCCAGCATCCTGTCCGCTGACTTCGCCCGCCTGGGCGAGGAGGTGCTGCAAGTGGTCGCCGCCGGCGCCGACCTCGTGCATTTCGACGTGATGGACAACCATTACGTTCCCAACCTCACGGTGGGCCCGGTGGTGTGCGAGGCGATACGGCCGCTCACGAAGGCATTGATCGACGTGCACCTCATGGTGAAGCCGGTGGACCGCCTCGTGCCCGATTTCGCCAAGGCCGGCGCCGACATCATCTCGTTCCACCCGGAGGCCTCCGAGCACGTCGACCGCACCATCGCGCTGATCAAGGACCAGGGCTGCAAGGCGGGCCTGGTCTTCAACCCGGCCACGCCGCTCACGCACCTGGAGCACGTCATCGACAAGCTCGATCTCATCCTCATCATGTCGGTGAATCCGGGCTTTGGCGGCCAGAAGTTCATCGCGCAGGCGCTGAAGAAGCTCGCCGCCGCGCGCACCCGCATCGATGCGAGCGGGCGCGAGATCTGGCTCGAGGTGGACGGCGGGGTGAAGGTGGAGAACATCGCCGAGATCGCGCGCGCCGGCGCGGACACGTTCGTCGCGGGCTCGGCGATCTTCGGCACCCGCGACTACAAAGCCACGATCGGCGCGATGCGCGCCGAGCTTGCCAAGGTCCAGAAGACTTAGCCACGGAATCATACGGAAGCACACGGAATTAATGAGGCAGAACGGATCTTGCACTATCGAAGTCTGGCATGTTCCTTACGCGTTCGAGCTATAGCGCGCCTATCTTGAAGTTCCTTTCCGTGTGTTTCCGTGGCAAATGAGAATTTGCGTTTTCCGCTGCGCGTCAAGGCCGTGATGATCGACCTCGACGGCACGCTCGCCGACACCATCCCCGATCTCGCGGAGGCGGCAAACATGATGCTGCGCGAGCTCCACCGGCCCGGGCTCGAGCGGGAGCTCATACGCACCTTCGTCGGCAAGGGCATACCGAAGCTCGTCGAGCGCGCGCTCGCGGGCAACCTGGAGGGCAGCGTGCCCGCCGGGCTGCTGGCGCGCGCGCTCCCGATCTACGAGCGCTGCTACGCCGAGGTGAACGGGAAACACACCGTGATTTATCCGGGCGTGAGTGAAGGCTTGCGGATGCTGCGCGCCATGCGGCTGCCGCTCGCCTGCGTGACCAATAAGGCGGAGCGCTTCACCCTGGCATTGCTCGGGCATCTGCGGCTCGCACGCTGCTTCGAGCAAGTCATCGCCGGCGACACGCTGCCGCAGAAAAAGCCGGACCCGCAGCCGCTGCTCCACGCCTGCCGCGGCTTCGGCATCGCACCGGGCGACATGCTGATGATCGGCGACTCGGCGAACGACGTCGAGGCCGCGCGGGCCGCCGGCTGCCCCGTATTTTGCGTCACCTACGGCTACAACGAGGGAAGGGATGTGCGCGAGCTCGACGTTGATGCTATAGTAGCGTCGCTCATCGAAGCTACCCGGCTGATTCAAAAAGCATAGTCATGCACAACGCGGATTACGGAACCGAGAAGCAGGCGGCCCTCGTCTGGCGCCGCTGGCGTCACTGGCGCAGCTAGCCAGGCCCCGGCGCGCGCGTCGCGCGCCCGTGTTTTTCGATCGATGTCCGTTTTCGTGGAGTGACTGATGACTGAAGCTGAGTTCGCCCGCCTGGCCCAGGCTGGCTACAACCGGGTCCCCGTGGTGCTCGAGACCTTTGCCGATCTCGACACGCCGCTTTCCATCTACCTCAAGCTCGCCAACCGGCCGCATACCTACCTGCTGGAGTCGGTCGTGGGCGGCGAGCGCTTCGGCCGCTACTCGTTCATCGGGTTGCCTGCCGAGGCGAGGCTCGAGGTCCGCGGCGACACCTGCGCGGAAATCCGCGGGGCGCGGGTGGTGAGCGAAAAACGGGTCCCCGACCCGCTCGCCTACGTAGCCGACTATCTCGCGCGCTTCAGGGTGGTGCAGGACGCCAGCCTGCCGCGCTTCTGCGGCGGTCTCGTCGGCTACTTCGGCTACGACACCGTGCGCTATATCGAACCGCGGCTCGCCCGGGCGCGCAAGAAGGACGAGTTGGGAACGCCCGACATCCTGCTGCTTGTTTCCGAGGAAATTGCGATCGTCGACAACCTGTCGGGCAAGCTGACGCTGGTGGTCTACGCCGAGCCGGGCGTGGCCGGCGCGTTCCATGCGGCGCGCGCGCGGCTGCGGGAGCTGCTCGCGAGGCTGCGCGAGCCGGTGGCTATCCCGGCGGATACGCTCGGTCAGTCGCAGCCCGCGGTTTCGGGCTTCGGGGAGGCCGCTTACCACGCCGCGGTGGAGCGGGCGAAGCAATACATATTCGACGGCGACATCATGCAGGTGGTGCCCTCGCAGCGCCTGGCGAAGCCCTTCCGTGCCACGCCGCTCGCGCTCTACCGGGCGCTGCGCACCATCAATCCCTCGCCTTACATGTACTACTTCGACATGGGCGGTTTCCACGTGGTGGGGGCCTCGCCCGAGATCCTGGCGCGGCTCGAGGGCGACACGGTGACGGTGCGACCGATCGCCGGCACGCGCCGCCGCGGGACGACGCCCGCAGAGGACGCCGCGCTCGAGAAGGAGCTGCTGGCCGACGAGAAAGAGCGCGCCGAGCACATCATGCTGGTTGACCTGGGGCGCAACGACGTGGGCCGCGTGGCGCGGACCGGCAGCATCCGGGTGACGGAGCGGATGGTGGTCGAGCGCTATTCGCACGTGATGCACATCGTTTCGAACGTCGAGGGCACGCTTAAGCCCGGCCTCAACGCCGTCGACGTGCTGCGCGCGACCTTTCCCGCGGGGACCGTCTCCGGCGCGCCCAAGGTGCGGGCAATGGAAATCATCGACGAGCTGGAGCCCGTCAAGCGCGGCATCTACGCCGGGGCGGTCGGCTACCTCGGCTTCCATGGCAACATGGACGTGGCGATCGCGTTGCGCACCGCGGTGGTCAGGAACGGCACTCTCTACGTGCAGGCGGGCGGCGGCATCGTGGCCGATTCGCAGCCGGATTCGGAATGGCAGGAGACCCAAAGCAAGGCGAAAGCGCTGCTGCGCGCCGCCGAGATGGCTGAGTCCGGGCTGGATACCCGGCTCGACTGAGGGGGCGTCATGTTGCTCATGATCGACAACTACGATTCCTTTACGTACAACCTGGTGCAGTACCTGGGCGAGCTCGGCGCGGAGGTGAAGGTGCTGCGCAACGACGAGATCACGCTCGAGGGCATCGAGAAACTCGCGCCCGCGCACATCGTCATCTCCCCGGGCCCCTGCACGCCGAACGAAGCGGGGGTTTCAGTGCCGCTGGTGAGGCAGTTCGCGGGCAAGATCCCGATACTGGGTGTGTGCCTCGGCCACCAGAGCATCGGGCAGGCCCTCGGCGGCAGGATCGTGCATGCCAGGCAGCTCATGCACGGCAAGACGTCCGCCATACACCACGACGGGCGCGGCGTGTTTCGGGGACTGCCGGACGCGTTCACCGCGACGCGCTATCATTCGCTCGCCATCGAGCGGGCGAGCCTCCCCGGCTGCCTCGAGGTCAGCGCCTGGAGCGATGATGGCGAGATCATGGGCGTGCGCCACAAGGAGCTTGCGGTCGAGGGCGTGCAGTTCCACCCCGAATCCATACTGACCGAGCACGGCCACCAGCTGCTCAAGAACTTTCTGGAGAGCTCTTTGGGAGCGAGAACATGACACCGCAAGAAGCGCTCACCCGCGTGATCGAGCACCGCGAGATCTTCCGCGAGGAAATGCTCGAGCTCATGCGCTCGATCATGAGCGGGCAGGTTTCGCCGACCCTGATCGCGGCGATCATCATCGGCCTGAGGGTCAAGAAGGAGACCATCGGCGAGATCGCCGCGGCCGCGGAAGTGATGCGCGACTTCGCCGCCAAGGTCGCGGTCAGGGACCCCGACACCGTCGTCGACATCGTCGGCACCGGCGGGGACGGGGCGCACACGTTCAACATCTCGACCGCGGCGAGCTTCGTCTGCGCCGCGGCCGGTGCGCGCGTCGCCAAGCATGGCAACCGCTCGGTTTCGAGCAAATCGGGGAGCGCCGACGTGCTGGAGGCGCTCGGCGCGAACATCAACCTCAAGCCCGACCAGGTCGGCCGCTGCATCGACGAGATCGGCGTCGGCTTCATGTTCGCGCCCAACCACCACGCCGCGATGAAGCACGCCGCGCCGGTGCGCCGCGAGCTGGGCGTGAAGACCATCTTCAACATCCTGGGGCCGCTCACCAACCCGGCGGGTGCGGGACGGCAGGTCATGGGCGTGTTCCACCCTGATCTTGTCGGCATCCAGGCGCACGTCCTGCAGCGGCTCGGCAGCCGGCACGTGATGATCGTGTACGGGCTGGAAGGGCTGGACGAGATCTCGCTTTCCGGCCCGACCCTGGTCGGAGAGCTCAAGGATGGCAAGATCAGCGAGTTCCACATCGCGCCGCAGGATTTCGGCCTGAAGACGCAGGATCTCTCCGCGATCAAGGTGGACGGCGTCGAGCAGTCGAAGGCGAGGGTGCTGTCGGCGCTCGGCAACGAGGCGGGCGCCGCGCGCGACGTCGTGGCACTGAACGCCGGCGCCGGAATCTATGTCGCGGGATTGGCGCCGACCCTGGCGGGAGGAGTGCAGAAGGCGCTGGCCGTGATCGCGAGCGGCGCGGCGCGCAAGAAGCTCGATGCCTTCGTGGGATTCACCCGAACCCAATCCGGTGGCTGACATCCTGCAGCGCATCATCTCAATCAAGAGCGAAGAGGTCGCGCGCGCAAAGAGCGTGAAGCCGCTGGCGGCGTTGCGCGCCGAGGCCGGCTTCGCGAAACCGGCGCGCGACTTCGCGGGGGCGCTCCGCGGCAGGATCGCTGCGGGCAAGCCGGCGGTCATCGCCGAGATCAAGAAAGCGAGTCCCAGCCGGGGCGTTTTGCGCGAGATATTCGATCCCGCCGCGATCGCCGCGAGCTACGAGCGCCATGGCGCGACGTGCGTGTCGGTGCTGACTGATGAGCAGTTTTTCCAGGGCAGTCTCGAGCACATGAAGCAGGCGCGCGCCGCCTGCCAGCTGCCGGTGCTGCGCAAGGACTTCACCGTCGACCCTTATCAGGTGTACGAAGCGCGAGCCGCGGGTGCGGATTGCATCCTGCTGATCGTCGCCGCGCTCGAGACCGCGCGCATGCTCGAGCTGGAGGCGGTCGCGCATGAGCTCGCCATGGCGGTGCTGGTCGAGGCGCATGACGCGGCCGAGCTCGAGAGCGCCCTTGCGCTCAAGACGCCCCTCATCGGCATCAATAACCGCAATCTCCGCACTTTCGAAACGCGGCTGGAGACAACACTCGACCTGCTCGACCGCATCCCGCGCGACCGCATCGTCGTTACCGAGAGCGGGATACTCACGCGCGGGCACGTCAAAACGCTGCTCGCGCACCGCGTCGGCTGCTTCCTGGTGGGGGAGGCTTTCATGCGCGCCAGCGACCCCGGTGCCGAGCTCGGCCACCTCTTCGCCGAAGCGGCGTGATGGCTCTAGGAGTTTGTCGGACTGTGGGCCGACAAACTCCTCGGGCAAAACCGCCTGCTGGAATACGGCGAATCTGGCACAATGCACGCATGCCACGCACGCCACCCACGCTCGACGATCTGATCACCGCCTTCGACAAGGGCCTGCGCACGGTGTTTGCGCCAGCGCAATCGTTGCGCCCGGTACCCGGGGAAGAGCTGGCCGAGGCCGAAATGTCCGGCGAGCAGCGCGCGCATGCCGCAGCGTTGATGCGGGTCAACCACAGCGGCGAGATCTGCGCCCAGGCGCTCTACCAGGGCCAGGCGCTGACCGCGCGCAACCCGCGCGCGAAGGCGGCGCTCGAGCGGGCGGCGCAGGAGGAGACCGAGCACCTGGCGTGGACCGAGCGCCGGATCGGGGAACTGGGCGGCCGCAAGAGCCTGCTCAACCCGGCGTGGTACGCGGGCTCGTTCGCGATGGGCGCGCTGGCGGGACTGCTGGGCGACCGCTGGAACCTGGGATTTCTCGCCGAGACCGAGCGCCAGGTCGTCAAGCATCTCGAAGGGCACCTGCAGCGGCTGCCTGCGGCCGATGAGAAAAGCCGCGCGGTGCTGGAGCAAATGAAGGCAGACGAGGCCCGCCACGCAACGAGCGCCATGACGCACGGCGGAGGCGAGCTGCCGGAGCCCGCGAAGCTCGGGATGCGGCTGTCGTCGAAGGTGATGACCGAAACCGCCTTCTGGATCTAGGGCAAACCGCCAAGGCGCGCAGAAGATCAAGATGCAGATCGAACCGCCAAGAACGCCAAGAAACAACCAATCAAATATTAGACCGCTAAAGGCGCGAAGCGCACAAAGGAATTCCAAGATAGAATGGGCCGGTCCTTTTCAGGTCCTATTCTTGTGTCTGTCCTGGTTCTCTTGGCGTGCTTGGCGGTTCAATTCTTATTCTCGTTTTTCCTTTGTGTCCTTTGTGTCCTTCGTGGTTCAGGATTTTTCTTCCTTGATCTCGAAGTCGTGCGTGATCGCGGCCGTCTTGCCGAGCATGATCGAGGCCGAGCAGTACTTTTCCGCCGAGAGGTGGATGGCGCGCTCGACCTGCTCGCGCTTCAGTTCCCTGCCGGTCACGATGAAATGGAAATGGATGCGCGTGAAGACCATGGGGTCCTGCGGCGCGCGCTCAGCGGCGATCTCCACCACGCAATCGGTGACGGGCGCGCGGCCCTTCTTGAGGATGTGCACCACGTCGTAGGCAGTGCAGCCGCCGGTGCCGATTAGCACCGTCTCCATCGGCCGTGGCCCGAGGTTGCGCCCGCCGCCTTCGGGCGCGCCGTCCATCACGACGGCGTGCCCGCTTTCGGATTCGCCGACGAAGGCCGCGTTCTCCAGCCACTTGATGCGGACCTTCATCGTCGTCCTCGGGCGAATGGTAAACGGTGAACGGTGAACGGAAAAACCCGGCCGGTCGCTTCCGTCGCTTTTGAGCTCCTGCAGATCATTATTCCCAGCTCACTGTCACCGACGCTCCGCGACGGGCTCAACGGCCAATGATGGTTCGCAGATAATACCAGCCGATGCCGGCCACTTCGTGGAAAAACAGGCCGCTGTTGTCGAGCGCGCGAGCATCCGGCAGGAAGTCGAGCACGGTCAACTTGAAACGTGTGGCATACCCGGTCGGCGCCGGAATGACGGTGAATCCGGCATACTCGAAAGCGAGCCGCGCGCGGTGCATGTGCCAGGCGTGGGTGACGAGATAGATCCGCTGGATGCCGGCGGGCTTCAGCACAGAGGCGCTCATCAGCGCATTCTCAAACGTATTGCGCGAGCCCTGCTCGGTCCACCGCACCATTATCCGGAAGTCCTGCTGCAGCACTTCCGTCATGAGCCGGGCCTCGGGGACGGGATTGCCTTCCGGGGCACCGCCCGAGGCGAGCACCGGCTTGTCGAGCGCGCGATGCAGGTGGGCGGCGTAGCGAAGGCGCGCCAGCACCGGAGCCTTGACCGTGTCCCCGCCATACTCCGGCGCGGAAAAATAGGTGCCGCCGCCCAGCACCACGATCGCCTGCCCGCTCTTGTCGGCGGCCGGGTCGCGGGGCGCGGGCTCGATCCACCACAACAGCTGATCGGCCACGAAGTGCGTGGACAGGGGATAGAGCACGATGAACGCGAGCGCGACCGGCCGCCACGCCGCCAGCGGTCGGCGCCATGCCACTACCGCCGCGACGAGCAAGATGACCAGCACTATGCCCAGGGGTGCCAGCAGGGCGGCGAATACCTTGGCGATCAGCCATTCCATCTCAAGACCTCTCAATTCGGGTGGGCACGCCATGCGGCCCCGGGCCGCATCGGAAAGTTTGACACAGACGACTGATTTGCAATAGAATTCGCCCCTTTCCAGCGATGGGCAACCGACCGATGAAGACGTTTTCCGCCAAACCGGACGCGGTCCAGCGTGGGTGGTATGTCGTGGACGCCTCCGGCAAGGTGCTCGGCCGGCTGGCCTCCGAAATCGCCCGGCGACTGCGGGGCAAGCACAAGCCAGAATTCACGCCTCATGTGGACACCGGCGATTATATCGTGGTGGTCAACGCCGATAAGCTGCGCGTGACCGGCAGGAAGGCGCAGAACAAGATCTACCACCGGCACAGCACCTATCCCGGCGGCATCTTCAGCGAGAGCTTCGCCAAGCTGCATGCGCGCCAGCCGGAGCGGGTGCTCAAGCTCGCCGTCAAGGGCATGCTGCCCAAGGGCCCGCTTGGCTACGCCATGCTGAAGAAGATGAAGGTGTACACGGGCGCGAGCCACCCGCACTCGGCGCAACAACCGAAACAACTGGAGGTCTAGTACCGTTCCAACTTGTTTCAGCAGGTTTGATTGGCTTGGCTGTCAGCGATATCAAGGCCTGTAGAACTGACGAGATCACCCACAACTAGTTGGAACGGCACTAGGAGCACACATGGCATTGCAACGGCAGCACCACTACGGCACCGGCCGCCGCAAGACGGCGGTGGCTCGGGTGTTCCTCAGGCCCGGCACGGGCGCGATCACCGTCAACGGCCGGCCGGTCGACGAGTTCTTTTCGCGCGAGACTGGGCGCATGGTCGTGCGCCAGCCGCTGGAGTTGACGAAGACCACGGCCAGCTTCGACATCATTGTCAACGTGGACGGCGGCGGGGAGTCGGGGCAGGCCGGCGCCGTGCGGCACGGCATCACGCG
>JBGQGU010000070.1:0-9840 GCA_041497655.1 Gammaproteobacteria bacterium | reverse complement strand
GTGACGCACTGCCGCGCCGTCGAGGAGATCCACGTTTTCATAACGCCGGTCGACCTTGAAACCGTCGGTTCGATTGAGCGATTCGAGCCACTCGGTGATTTCCTCGAGCGCCTTGGTCGAGTCCTTGACCGGCAGCTCAGCCACGATCTGGCGCGCCTGCACGGGGTTGGCCATCGGGTGATCAACTTTGCTGCCGCCCAGCCATTTGAGTGCCATGCTCTTGCCTTAACCGCGTCGCGCGAACGGAATTATTGCGGGAAAGAGATTGTAGTGTACTGGCGCCACTCGCAAAAGCGCGATTCGCGAGGCGTGATCCGGTCCCTCACTCCCCGTACTTCAAGGCTGCGGCGCGCAGCCTCTGACAGGCGATCGGCACGTATTGAAGTCGACGGTGTCGGCTGCCTTGCGCGCAGTCTCTGAACCGCATGCGGCAAGATTCCAAATCCGTGCTGTCGGCTGCTTTGCGCGTCTCCACGGTCGCATCCCCGCAGGCGGGGCGGCTGTCGAGGTGGAGCAGGGGCCCCAAGTTTCTATGGGGATGCGACCCGAGATCAGACGCATAGGGACCGCCCGCCGCCCTCGACCGCCTTCAAGGTCAGATCCCCGAATAAAAACCTTCGGGGCCCCTCTTCCACTTTCCGGCGGTCCCCTGCTCAACGTTCCGACGCGCCCTCCTTGGTCGCACCCGCAAGCGGGCACCTGCTCCGCGCTGCGGCGCGCTACATCCCGACCTCGAGCGCCGCGCGCCTTCCGCGAGCCACGTCCAGGCGCGCGAGAATGGCGATGCCGATCACGAAGAAGACGCCCGTCACCAGCATCGCGACGCGGTGATTCCCGAGCGTGATCCACGTGACGAGGCCGTAGGTCACGGGTCCGAGGATCGCCGACAGCTTCACGGCGAGTCCCCACAAGCCGAAGAATTCGGCCGTGCGCGCGGGCGGGCTGAGGTAGCCGACCAGCGCGCGGCCCGCCGACTGGCTGGAGCCGAGGCAGATCCCGACCAGGTTGGCGACCACCCAGAACATCGTCGCGCTCTCGGCCGTCCACGCCAGGACCACGGCGATCAACCATCCGATCAGTGTTATCACCAGGGTCCTCACGTGCCCGATCCGGTCCTGCACGTGACCAAAGGCAAAGGCGCCCGCTGCCGCAGTGACGTTCACCACCAGGATCAGGGTGATCGTGTCGCGTGTGGTGAAACCCATGACCTCCTGCGCATACACCGCGGCAAGCGCAATCACGGTCTGGATGCCCGCCTGGTAGAACACGACGCAGACCAGGAAGCGCCACAGGTCTGCATGGCGGCGCGCATGGCCGAGCGTTTCCGCGACCCGCGCGAACGCGCCGCTCACGACACCGCTGGCAACGACGACGGGTTGGGCGCGTTCCCGCAGGAACATGAATGTAGGCAGGCTCGCGATGGCGAACAGGGCGGCGGTAATCAGCATGGTGACGGGCACGAATTCGGTGGCGGTCGCGCCCTGCGCCTGCGCGTGGGTCACGTAGGCGAGACACGCTCCGAGCGCGACCAGCCCGCCGCAATAGCCCAGGCTCCAGCCCCATCCTGACACCCTTCCCATCGCCTCACCGCGCGCGATCTCCGGCAGGAACGCGGCAATCAGGTTCTCGCCGCTGCCGAAGAAAAAATTCGACAGGATCACCAGCCCAATGCCGAGCGCGAGGTCGCCACGCCCAACGAGCGCCAATCCGGCAGTGAAGATGACGCAGCCCGCGGTGGTGAAGAGCAGCAATCGTTTCTTTGCTGCGTGCACGTCGGCATAGGCGCCGATCACCGGGGCGGTCACCATGATCAGCGCATACGAAACGGCAAGCGCGGCGGTCCAGGCAAAGGTCGCCCACGGTGCGTTGCCCGCCACCACGGCGACGAAGTAGGCGTTGAACACCGCGCTGATAACGACGGTGGTGTAGCCGGAATTGGCGAAGTCGTACATCGCCCAAGAAAAAACCTCGCGCCCTTCTACACCAGGCGCGAGGTTTTTTCTTAACGAAGGACTACTCAAGATTTCTTTCCAGGGGGTTTACCCGCAATATTCTTGCGGAATACCGTCTGCTGCCAGCGTGCCATCACGTCCGACTCGCCGGATGGCGTGGAACCGGTATTTACGATAACAGTGGCGGTCGGGCTTGGCAATTCCGGCGTGGCTCCCATGGCCGCCAGGCGACATTGCGGCAAGCCGCCTGAATTCGCGAGACGGATCGGCTCCGCAGCCTGACGCTGTGCGGAATTTGTCGGTATCCTGCCCGGCCAGGAATTGGCCATTTTCCGTGTGTTGCAATTTCGCATGACAGCGTTGTAGTCTTTATCGGCGTCGCCTTTACCCGGGGAAGTCTTGTGATCGATGCGAACAAGAGAAACCTGATTTTGGCCGCGATGTTCGCGCCCGCGGTATTTTTGTTTCCAGCAACCCTTCACGCACAGCCCAAAGCCCGCGTGCCACGCGTCGGGTATCTCACGGCCAGCCATGCGATGGACGACGATCAGCTCGCGCTCTTGTTTTTGCGGGAACTCGAGGACCTCGGGTACGTGCAGGGGCGGAACATCCTCTTCGAGAAGCGCGCTGCGCACGGCCGTCTCGAACTGCTTCCCGGTCTCGCTGCGGAACTCGTAAGAGCAAACGTGGACGTAATCGTCGCGCCGCCGCTGGTAGCCGCGCTTGCGGCGGTCAAAGCGACGCGCACCATTCCAGTCGTATTCATGATGGTCGCCGATCCTGTCGGCGCCGGACTCGCGACGAGTTTGTCGCGACCCGGCGGCAACGCAACCGGGATATCCAATCAGTCGGGAGATGTGGCGGGGAAGATGATCGAGCTGCTCAGCGAATCCGCGCCCACCGCGAGACGCCTGGCCGTGATGACCCGAACCGGCAATTCATTGCACGACACTCAATGGGTCTACGCCGTGACTGCTGCGGCGCGGCTGAAGCTCACAGTGCAGCGGATCCGGGTCAGCGGCTATGACGGCGTCGATGGCGCGCTGCGTGAAGTCAAAGACCTGCGTTTCGATGGGCTGGTGCTGCTGTCCGACGCGGTCTTCATCAGCCGCCGCGAGGACATCGTTCGCGCCGTGAATGCTATGCGCCTGCCCGCCATCTATGGATTTTCCGAATTCACCGATGCAGGCGGCCTGATGAGCTACGGCGTGAACCTCGGGGTTCAGTTCAGGCGTGCTGCGCATTACGTCGACCGCATCCTGAAAGGAGCCGCCGCCGGCGACCTTCCCATCGAGCAGCCGTCGGCATTCGAATTCTCGATCAACGCGAAGACGGCGGCGAGCATCGGGCTCGCTCTTCCACGCGAACTGCGGTTGCGCGCGGACCGCTTGATCGAATGAGCGCTGCACGCACGCTGTATCGGAAATACACGGTCCTGATCGGCGGGTTCGTCATCGGCGCTCTATTTCTCGCCGGACTCGTTCAAGCGTATTTCTCGTACCGCGACAGCCGCGCCGCGGTGTCCGCTCTCACGCAGGAAAAAGCGCTCGTCGCGGCCACGCGCATCGACGATTACGTCAAAGGCATCGTCGAGCAGATCGCCTGGGTGACGCTGCCCATGCGCGACCTGGGCGAGCAGGCGTTGTTACAACGTCGCTTCGAATACCGCAATCTATTGAAGCAAGTCCCGGCAGTCACGGATATCCGGCAGCTCAACCGGCTCGGCGGCGAGGAACTCCTCGTCTCACGCACTGAGCTCGACGTGATCGCATCGGGAACCGATTACTCCAACGACGCGGGCTTTGTCGCAGCCCGCGCAGGGGCGCTTCACTTCAGTCCCGTTTACTTTCGAAAGGGGACGGAGCCTTTTACCCGCGTCGCGGTACCCACGCGTCCGGGTGCAGAAACGGTGGCGCTGGCCGACATCAGCTTGAAGTTCGTGTGGGAGAGTGTGTCGCGCATCGAATTCGGGCGCACGGGGTACGCCTACGTCATCGACAGCACCGGCCGGCTGATCGCCCACCCTGATCTCAAACTCGTGTTGCAGAACAGCGATTTCTCTCAACTTGCGCAGATCCGCGCGAGGAACGGCGCGGTGCTTGCGCAGAGCCACGCCGGGACGAACGTTATCGCAGCATCCGCGCCGATGGGGGTACCCGGATGGACGGTGGTCGTTGAGCAGCCGATCGCGGAGGCATACGGGCCGGTCTACGCGAGCCTGACTCGACTTGGCGTTATTGCCGCGCTGTCGCTCGTCCTGGCTTCGCTGGGCGCGCTCGTGATCGCGAGGAGAATCGCTGCCCCGGTGAAGGCCCTTGAAACCGGGGCCATACGGCTGGCCGCCGGCCGGCTCGATTATCGGGTGCGCGTTGAGACCGGAGACGAGCTTCAGATGCTCGCGGATCAATTCAACGCCATGGCCGGGAGCCTCAGTCAGTCGCGTGAAGTGCTGGAGCAAAAAATCGAAGAGCGCACCAGAGACCTTGCGCTGGCCAATCAGGCGAAATCCCGCTTCCTCGCTGCCGCGAGCCACGACCTGCGCCAGCCGATGCACGCGCTTGGGCTCTTCGTCGCGCAACTGCGCGGCAAACCGCTGCTGGCCGAGCAACGCAGGCTCGTCGACCGCATCGACGCTTCCGTGTCAGCGATCGGCGCCCTGCTCGACTCGCTACTCGATATCTCACGCCTGGACGCGGGAGCCGTGGCGCCCGAAATCGGCGACTTTCCGGTGAACAGCCTGCTCAGCCGGATGGAAGACGAGTTTATGCAGGCAGCCCAGGAAAAAGGACTCAGGTTCCATGTTGTTCCGAGCCGGGCGTGGGTCAGCAGCGACCCGGTACTGCTCGAGCGCATCGTGACAAATCTCGTATCGAACGCCCTGCGCTATACACGGCGCGGTGGGGTCATCGTCGGTTGCCGCCGTCATGGAGCAAAGCTGCGCATCCTGGTTTGTGATACCGGCCGCGGCATTCCTGCCGCTGAGCAACAACGGATCTTCGCGGAGTTCTACCAGCTTGCAAATCCCGAGCACGACCGGAGCCAAGGACTGGGACTGGGGCTTGCGATCGTCGACCGCCTTGCGCGGCTACTGAGTCATCACGTTGAAGTCCGTTCGAAAGAGGGTACGGGCTCGACGTTCATCGTGACCGTGCCGCGCGGAACATCCTGTGAGGCCACGCAGCCGGCACGCGCCGTCGACACCGGCATCCCGAGAGGCACGCTCGTGGCGCTCATCGATGACGACGCTCTGGTGCGGGACGGCATGCGCGGGCTGCTCTCGGATTGGGGTTGCGACGTTGTCGCGGCCGCATCGGCCGCCGAAGCAGTGCACGGACTTGCCGCCCACAATCGGCCGCCTGACCTCGTCGTCTCGGATTATCGCTTGCGTGACGGCAGTACAGGCATCCATGCAATCGGGCAGTTGCGCACCACATACTCCGCGGACTTGCCCGCGTTCCTGATCAGCGGCGACACGAGCGGTGGAGTCCTGCGCGAAGCCGAAACGGAGGGCCTGCACCTGCTCACCAAGCCGGTCACGCCGCTCAAGCTGCGCGCACTACTCAGCCAGTTGCTCAAGACCCGCCGCGCGGGCACCCAGCTCCGCGCGATCAGCTGACTTGACCGTGTTTCCAGCCGAGCCGTCCCGCGACGATCACCGCCTCCGTCCGGTTGGTCACGTTGAGCGCTTTCAGGATCGCCGTAACGTGATTTTTCACAGTTGCTTCGGCGACCCCGAGCTCCCTGCATATGCGCTTGTTGGATTTCCCTTGCAGCATCAATGCAAGCACCTCGCCCTCGCGTTCGGTAAGCTGCGGTTCGCCGACAGACCGTGACGCAGGGCGCGCTCCCGCGAGCGCCTCGGGCGGCAGGTATACGCCGCCCGCACACACCAGTCGCAGTGCACTCACCATCACTTCGTGAGGCGTCGATTTCGGGATGTAGCCTACGGCACCCAACTCAATCGCGCCGGTTACGGATTTGTGATCCTTGGCGCCCGACAGCACCACCACTCCGGTGGCAGGATACCGCTGGCGCACTTCGCTCAGCACAGCAAAGCCGTCCATATCCGGTAAATTGAGGTCGAGCAGCACGAGGTCGAGCCCCGGCTGCTCGCCGGCGAGGCGCAAAGCGGTCGCGCCGTCCGGCGCCTCGAACACTTCGCATTCCGAATCGAGTACGGCAAGGACGTTGCGCAGCGCTTCCCGGATCAGCGTGTGATCGTCGACGACGAGAACCTTCAACGATTTCTCCCTTTAAGCTCCGGACGTTTTTTCAGGATAACACCGACTGAAGCCGCCGTGGGAGCAGGACCTAAGTCGCGTGACGAAAGCCCCGGGTCATTCTGGAAAACTGACTCGGACCGGGACTTTCGTCTGGAGACTAGAGTTGGATTTGCGGCGAAGAAGCGTGGAAGGATACTTGCCTCCGCTCTGTCAATTGATCTTTTCTGGCCGTGGTCCACACGAGAGGAGTCATCACATGAAAAAGTTACTGTTGGGAACCGCTGCGATTCTGTTGTCTGTTAACGCGCTTGCACAGGAGGGCGGGCTGCTTGGCAAAGACAGTGGCCTTGTCACCAAGCCGAGCAAATACTCGGTGACCGACACTATTGACCGCGTGGAGGCGGCGGCCAAGGGCGTTGGTGCGAACATTTTTAACCGCATCGACTATCAGGAAATGTCCAAAAAAGTAAAGGTTGATGTCCGGCCCAACCAGTTGCTCATTTTCGGGCGGGGTGCGGGTGGCCCATACATTATTGCGGAAGCGCCATTGGCTGCGATAGACCTCCCATTCAAAGCGCTGGCATGGGAGGACAAACAAGGGAAAGTCTGGCTGACGTACACCACCGGGAGTTACATCGACCAACGGTACGCGATCAAGGGCGCTGCGAAGTACGTCAAGAACATCGACGAAACGATAGGAAAAATAGTCAGCGAAGCTCTTAAGTAGCCCGGCGCGACCGTCCGCCGGGGGCGCTACGCTTAGCCCGACCCACGAGCTATATGCAACAAGCGACAAAGGAGAAGACAACATGAACAAGTTCATTTTTATGGTCGTTGCATTGGTGCTTTCCGTTGGAGCCTGGGCCGATGAGAACACGGCCATTGAGGGGCTTATTGCACAACCCAGCAGGTATTCCGCCGGCGAAACCGTGAACCGGTTGGAAGCAGCGCTGAAAGCAAACGGCATGATGGTCTTCGGTCGCCTTGACCATTCGCAAGCCGCTGAAAGCGTGGGTTTGACACTGAAGCCGCTCGTGGTGGTGGTGTATGGCAACCCGAAAAACGGCACGCCGCTTTTTGTGCGGTCACCGACCTTGGGAATCGACTTACCGCAGAAGTTTCTCGTATGGGAAGATACCAAGGGTCAAGTCTGGCTAGCTTATAACTCTGCCGAATATCTGCACCAGGTCATTCGCCCCCGGCACGGAGTAAAAGGCAATCCCGCTCAGATGAAACCACAAGCTGCGTTGTTGGAGAAGATCGCCCACTCGGTCGCACAGTAATCATTTACCAGCGGCGGCGCTTGCTTGGGAAGGCGAAACTGACATAGTGAGGCTGACAAGCGCTTGAATAGCGAACTCGAGGGTTGACGATCGCACTCGAGCCGCTAAATTATGCCGCGGCGCTTGAGTTCTTTCTGCTGCTCCTCGCCGTAGCCGAGCGTAGCGAGCACCTCGGCCGTGTGCTCGCCGAGCGCGGGACCAACCCACTTCGTATCGCCCGGGGTGTCCGACAGTTTCGGCACGATACCCGGGAGCTTGAGCGTCTTTCCGTCCTTGAGCGTGAAC
This sequence comes from Gammaproteobacteria bacterium, assembly GCA_041497655.1. GTDB lineage: Bacteria > Pseudomonadota > Gammaproteobacteria > Burkholderiales > SG8-41 > SG8-41. Next base: position 2,097 of record JBGQGU010000070.1, on the reverse strand, counting down.
TGCTGAATCATCTCGCGCATCGCATAATGCGGATCGCGCGCGATGTCCGCGATGTCGAAGATCTTGCCGCTCGGCACGTCGGCCTTCTCCAGCACGTCCAGCACGTGCGCGAGGTCGTGCGCGGCGACCCAGTCGCCGATCACCTTTTCGATTTCCCCGGTGCGCGCGACGCGGCCGTCATTGTGCGCGAGCGACGGGTCCTGCGAGAGATCGGGGCGTCCAATCGCGTTCATCATGCGCTTGAAGATGGAATCGGCGTTCGCGCCGATCACGACATACTTGTTGTCGCGGGTAACATAGGTGTTGGAAGGCACGATACCGGGCAGCGACGCGCCGCTCCTCTCGCGCACGAAGCCGAACATGTCGTATTCGGGCAGCACGCTCTCCATCATGTTGAACACCGCTTCGTAGAGCGCGACGTCCACGTACTGGCCGCGTCCGCCGTTGACGTTGCGGTGATGCAATGCCATCAACGCGCCGATCACCCCGTGCAGCGCGGCGATCGAATCCCCGATCGAAACGCCGACCCGCACCGGTGGCCGGTCGGGATAGCCGGTGACATAGCGTAGCCCTCCCATCGACTCCCCGATGGCGCCAAAGCCCGGGCGGTCGCGGTAGGGACCGGTCTGTCCGAAGCCGGAGAGCCGGACCATGACGAGTCCCGGGTTCAGCTTCGAGAGCCGTTCCCAGCCCAGGCCCCACTTCTCCATCGCGCCAGGCCGGAAGTTCTCGACCACGATGTCCGCGCCCTCCGCGAGCTTGCGCACGATCTCCTGCGCTTCCGGCTGCCTGAGGTCGAGCGTCACCGATTTCTTGTTGCGCGCCTGCGCGTACCACCACAGCGACGTGCCCTGGTGCAGCTTGCGCCATTTCCTCAGGGGGTCGCCGCTCCCGGGCGGCTCGATCTTTATCACCTCCGCTCCGAACTCGGCGAGCAGGCGCGCGCAAAACGGGCCCGCGATAAGCGTGCCCAGCTCGATCACCTTGATGCCCTGCAGCGGAAGGGGCTTCGCTTCGGTCATGAATTTTTCGGCAGCCTAGCAGCTTGTCGGGCTTTCGCCCCGACAAGCTGCTAACAGCAAAACCACCCGCGAATTTCGAATGATACCCAGGGTAACGACCCCGATTCGCCTCCGATGGGCACGCGCGTAGACTAGAAATGAGGTTTTCAATATCGTTTACTCCCGTTATCGTGCGGGCGGTTTTGCATAAGGAGTTTGTCCGATCTAAGTCCGACAAACTCCTGCGCTGTGAATACCAAGAGTGAATTACGTCCATCCTCCCACAATGGCCAGTCGCCGATTCCTGCCGAAAAATTGCGCTGTCGGGCCAAGGCGACAGAAAAATCCGACCACGCTCAGCCAGATGTCAGTTTCGAGATATTGTTCCGTCTCTTTCCGGCGACACTCTAACTACGCCCATGGCGTCGATCTTTCTGACAACCCTTTGATACACATAATAAATCGGATCTGGCACGCGCTATGCTAAATAGATGTCATTAGGACTACTGCCGGCAGCACCAACCCGGCGTGGTTCTATCCCTCCCCTGTTTCCCCCGGCTGATGCCGGGGTTTTTTTGTACCCCAATCTTGAGTTTTGAGTTTTGAATTTTGAGTGTTGAATGAAATTCGGGATTCAACTCAACACTCAAAACTAAACACTCAACACTGTTCTCAGCGTGGGTCGATCGGCGTCCGGGGCGTGACGTTCAGCAGGGACTCCACGTACGCCGCCATGGAAAAAAGCTTCGCCTCGCTGCGCAGCGGGCCGACCAGCTGCAGGCCGATGGGCAGGCCGGAAACCGTGAAGCCGCCCGGCAGCGCGATCACCGGGCAGGCCGTGACGGTAATGGCGAAGGTCAGGACGAGCCATCCCATATAGCCCTCGAAGCGGACGCCGTCCACTTCCGTCGGGAAACGCTGGTTGACGTCGAACGGCGGGCAGGTCACCGCGGGGAGAATCAGCAAGTCGTATTTCTCGAAGAACCTCGCGGCGCGCCGGATCAGCTCGCCCTGCGCGACTTCGGCCTCGACGATCTCCCTCGCCGTGAGCTTGAGACCGAACTCGGTGTTGTCGATGATTTCCTGCTTGTAGAGG
>JBGQGU010000069.1:0-9985 GCA_041497655.1 Gammaproteobacteria bacterium | reverse complement strand
TTCGTGCTGGAGAAGCTGGTGCTGTGGCGCCATTGCCACGTGGAGCAGTGCGAGGCGCACGACCCCCCGCTCGCGCCGCACCATGATCAGGGCCGCAGCGGCATGATGATCATGATCGGCGACACCTTCCACAACTTTGTGGATGGCGTATTGATCGCGGCCGCGTTCCTCGCCAACCACGATCTGGGCATCGTCACCGCGATCGCCATCATCGCCCACGAGATCCCGCAGGAAGTCGGCGATTTCGTGATCCTGCTGCACTCGGGCTACAGCAAGAGCCGCGCCTTCATCTTCAACATGCTCTCCAGCGCCGCGATGGTACTCGGTGGCGCGATCGGCTACGTTGCGTTGCAAAGCGTGGAGCACTGGATACCGCCGCTGCTCGGCCTCGCCGCAGCCAGCATGCTCTACGTATCCGTGGCCGACCTGATTCCCGGGCTGCACAAGCGGCCGGAGCTGCTGGCGACGCTGCAGCAGATGGTGCTGATCACGCTCGGGGTGGGCACCATCTGGCTGGTGGGCGAGCTGGCACATACTCACGCCTGAGGGCGCGCGATCGCCTTGGCGGGGACTGGCGGGATCAAAACACGCCACCGCACTCGGAATCGTAATCCGCGCGCCCTAAACTGTAGCTTCCATACCGCTGCCCTGTGTCCGCCGCGAAACGATCATCCCACGACATGGATTCAGCGCGCGAATCCATCGAGGCGCTGAATCGAAAGTTGATCGAGGGCGTGGTCGGGCCGCTCGGACTTGACTCCGGCTTCGGCATGCCGGAAATGGTGAAGTCGCTGACCGCCGGGCTCGCCCAGGATACCGGACGCTGGCTCGAGATCCAGAACCGCTATTACCGCAGGCGGCTCGAGCTGTGGGCAGCGTACGCATCGCATCGGCCGGAAGCGCCCGCGCAGCCGGTGATCGAGCCGGATCCCGCCGACCGGCGTTTTCGCGCCCCCGAGTGGAAGACCCAGCCCTATTTCGTGTATGTGACGCAGTCCTACCTGCTGGCGGGCGAGTGGTTGCGCGAAGTCGTGGACAACACCAAGCTCGAGCCCCGCACCAAGAAGAAGCTCGAGTTCTTCACGCGCCAGTTCATCGACGCGATGTCTCCAGCCAACTACCCGTGGACCAACCCCGAGGCGCTGAAGCTCGCGGCCGAAACCGAGGACGCGAGCCTGATCCGGGGCATGCGTAACCTCGCCGCCGACCTCGAGAAGGGCATGATCTCGATGACCGACGAGACCGCCTTCGAGGTCGGCCGCAACCTTGCCATCACGCCGGGCGCGGTGGTTTACGAAAACGATTTCATGCAGCTGATCCAGTACCGGCCTTCCACGGCGGCGGTGTTCGAGCGCCCGCTGGTGATGGTGCCGCCCTGCATCAACAAGTACTACATCCTCGACCTGCAGCAGGAGAACTCGTTCGTGCGCTATGCCGTCGAGCGCGGGCACACCGTGTTCATGGTTTCATGGCGCAACATGCCGCCCGCCATGGGCCGCGCGACCTGGGACGATTACCTCGAGCAAGGGGTGGTCCGGGCGCTCGAGGTCGCGCTTGAGGTGTGCGGCGCCGGCAAGCTCAACGCGCTCGGTTTCTGCGTCGGCGGCACGCTCCTCGGTGCGGCGCTCGCCGTGCTGCGCGCGAAGGGGGACGAGCGCGTGGCGAGCCTCACCCTGCTCGCCACCATGCTCGATTTCAGCGATACCGGCGAGCTCTCGGTGTTCGTGGACGAGCCCTATGTCCGCCAGCGCGAGCAGGACTTCGCGGACGGTGGCGTGCTGCACGGGCGGGAGCTCGCCTTGACCTTCGCCAGCCTCCGGGCGAACGACCTCATCTGGCATTACGTGGTGAACAACTATCTCAAGGGCCGCACGCCCGAGCCGTTCGATCTCCTCTACTGGAACGGGGACAGCACCAATCTTCCCGGCGCCATGTACACCTACTACGTGCGCCATACGTATCTCGACAACAGCCTGCGGGTGCCGGGGAAGTTGACGATGTGCGGCGTGCCCGTGGACCTCGGCCGGATCGACGTGCCGGCGTACGTCCTGGCGACCCGGGAGGACCATATCGTCCCGTGGCGTACCGCCTTCGCCAGCACGCACCTCCTTGGAGGTAGAATCGAATTCGTCTTGTCGGCGAGCGGACACATTGCCGGCGTCATCAATCCAGCGTCGAAGAACCGCCGCAATTTCTGGCTGAACGCGAAACTGGAGCAGGATCCGGACCGCTGGCTCGCCGCCGCGACCTCGCAACCCGGAAGCTGGTGGAAGCATTGGGGAGACTGGCTCGCGGCGTTCGGCGGGCGCGAAGTCCCGGCGCGCAGCCAGTTGGGCAATACGCAGCACCGGGAAATCGAGCCGGCGCCGGGGCGCTACGTCAAGGAAAAATGCGGATGAGCGTGGAGGATTGAACATGGCACAGAAAATAGCGGTCGTTACCGGCGGCATGGGAGGAATCGGCGAAGCAATCTGCATGCGGCTCGCCCAGGTCGGGCATAGAGTCGTCGCGACCCATTCGCCCGGCAATACCAAGGCTGACCAATGGCTGAAGGACATGAAGGCCCGCGGCTTCGAATTCTATGCGGTGCAGGTGGACGTCACCGATTTCGATTCCACCCAGAAGGCGGTGGCCAGGATTCAGGCAGAAGTGGGCTCGATCGACATCCTCGTAAACAATGCCGGCATCACGCGCGATTCGAGTTTCAGGAAAATGGGCAAACCGGATTGGGACGCGGTCATGCGCACCAACCTTGACAGCGTCTTCAACGTGACCAAGCCCGTGTGCGACGGCATGATGGACCGCGGCTGGGGCCGAATCATCAACATTTCCTCGATCAACGGCCAGAAGGGCGCGTTCGGCCAGACCAACTACTCCGCGGCCAAGGCCGGCATGCACGGCTTTACGAAGGCGCTCGCGCTGGAAGTCGCGCGCAAGGGCGTCACGGTGAACACGGTTTCACCGGGTTACGTCGGGACCAAGATGGTACTGGCGGTTCCCAAGGACGTCCTGGACACCAAGATCATTCCCCAGATCCCGGTCGGCCGGCTCGGCAAGCCGGAGGAAATCGCGGCGTTGGTAGCGTATCTGTGCACTGAAGAGGCCGCCTTCATCACCGGCGCCAACATCGCCATCAACGGCGGCCAGCATATGTATTAGGATTTTGTCGGACCTGCGTCGAACAAAATCCTCATCGACTCCATCTCGAAAAACAATGCCGTGCTCCGCGACAATGATGCGAAGCGTCATGCGCTCACGGCATTGTTAATTTACCGATATTTTTCAATCCTTTAGCTTGCAAAACCGGGACCACAGTGGAATAATGGCGGTCCCTCGTTGAGGGCGTTTACACCATGACGCAACAGCCCCGGATCATCAAGAAATATCCGAATCGCCGGCTTTACGACACCGAAACAAGCAGTTACATCACGCTTTCGGACGTGAAGAAGCTGGTGCTGGAGCAGGCGGATTTCAAAGTCGTCGACGCCAAGACCCACGAGGATCTGACGCGCAGCATCCTGCTGCAAATCATCCTCGATGAGGAAAGCGCCGGCGCGCCGATGTTCTCGAGCGACATGCTGTCGCAGATCATCCGCTTCTACGGCAACGCCATGCAGGGAATGATGGGTAACTATCTCGAGAAGAACATCAAGACCTTCATCGAGGTCCAGAAGCGGCTGCAGGACCAGTCGCGGCAGATGTATGGCGGCAACCCGATGCTCAGCGCCGACGCCTGGAATGATTTCGTCAAGATGCAGGGGCCCGCGATCCAGGGCCTGATGGGCAGCTACCTGGAGCAGAGCGCCAACGCCTTCATGGAAATGCAACAGCAGCTGCAGCAGCAGACCCGCAGCCTGTTCGGCAATTTCCCCTTTCCCAATTTCACGGGTGGCGGCTCGCGCCAGACGAGCGACGCCAAGTCACCGCAGTCGCCGGCGCATAGCAGTGGCAAGAGCGAGGACGACGAAAGCAAGTCCTAGTGCCGTTCCAACTGTTCGTGAAAATTCCATTTGATCCTGCTGACCCTGGTTTCGCTGGCAGACGAACTGATCATACTTGGCAAGACAAGTTGGAACGGCACTAGGGGCGTGGCACGAGCACGCGGTCGCGGCAGCGCACTCCCCAAGGTCGGGTTCGTGTCCCTCGGCTGCCCCAAGGCGCTGGTGGATTCGGAGCGCATCCTCACGCAATTGCGTGCCGAGGGTTATCGGGTTTCCCCCACCTACGAGGATGCCGATCTCGTCGTCGTCAACACCTGCGGCTTCATCGACAGCGCAATCGACGAATCGCTCGACGCCATCGGCGAGGCGCTCTCCGCAAACGGGAAGGTGATCGTCACCGGTTGCCTGGGCGCCAAGGGCGACATCGTCAGGAAGACCCATCCGGGGGTGCTGGCGGTGACCGGCCCGCACGCGACGGAAGAAGTGATGCGCGCGGTCCACGAGCATTTGCCGCAGCCGCACGATCCCTACACCAGCCTGATCCCACCCCAGGGCATCAAGCTCACGCCGGCGCACTATGCCTACCTCAAGATCGCCGAGGGCTGCAACCATCGCTGCACGTTCTGCATCATCCCTTCGATGCGCGGCGAGCTCGTGAGCCGGCCGATCGGCGAGGTCATGCAGGAGGCCGAAAACCTGGTGAAGGCGGGCGTGAAGGAGCTCCTCGTCATATCGCAGGACACCAGTGCCTATGGCGTGGACCTGAAGTACCGGACCGGCTTCTGGCGCGGCCGCCCGCTCAAGACCCGCTTGACCGAGCTTGCGCGTGCGCTGGGCGAGCTCGGCGCGTGGGTGCGGCTGCACTACGTCTATCCCTATCCGCACGTCGACGAGGTCGTGCCGCTGATGGCGGACGGCAGGCTCCTGCCGTACCTCGACGTGCCGTTCCAGCATGCCAGCCGGCGCATCCTGAAGCTGATGAAGCGGCCGGCGAGCGCCGAGGACAACCTGGCGCGCATCCGGCGCTGGCGCGAAGTCTGTCCCGAACTCACCATCCGCAGCACCTTCATCGTCGGCTTTCCGGGCGAGACCGAGGCCGAATTCGAAGAGTTGCTCGCGTTCCTGGAGGAAGCACAGCTCGACCGCGTCGGCTGCTTCGCTTATTCCGCGGTCGACGGCGCGGCGGCCAACGCTTTTCCCGGTGCGCTGCCGGAGGAGGTAAAAGAGGACCGTCGCGCCCGCTTCATGGCGCTGCAGGAGAAAATCAGTGCGCAGCGGCTCCGGCGCAGGGTCGGCAGAACCCTGGTCGTGCTGGTGGACGAGGTCAAGGCGGATGATGCAATCGCGCGCTCAAGCGCCGATGCCCCTGAGATAGACGGCATCGTTCACGTCACGCCGGATCCGGGCCTCAAGGCCGGCGAGTTCGCCACGGTCCGTGTCACGCGAGCGGGAACGCACGATCTGTGGGCCGAGGTCGCATGAATCATCGTGCTGTCGCCGGGCGTGCCTTGGCTCGCCGAGTGCTGGGCCTGGACGTGGGACGCGCATTGAGGAACTCGATCGCCTCGCCGGCACGGTGCGTGAGTTTCATCGGTGGCAGGCTCGCCAGGATGCGCTTGCCGTAGCCGCGAGTGAGGAGCCGCGGGTCGCAGAGCATCAGCACGCCGCGGTCGGTCTCATCGCGGATCAGCCGGCCGGCACCCTGCTTCAGCGTGATCACTGCCTCGGGCAACTGATACTCGAGGAAGGCGCTGCGCCCCTCACGGCTCATCGCCTCGATGCGCGCGGCAAGTACCGGGTCATCGGGCGGCGCAAACGGCAGCTTGTCGATTATCACCAGCGACAGCGCCTCCCCGCGCACGTCCACGCCCTCCCAGAACGAATGGCTTCCCACCAGCACGGCATTGCCGAGGTCGCGGAAGCGCACCAGCATTTCCGAGCGCGAGCCGTCTCCCTGGACGAGCAGCGGGAATATGCATCCGCGTTCCGCGAACGCACGTTCGATCAGCTCGCGCCCGCGGCGCATCGCGCGCAAGCTCGTGAACAGGACGAAGGCGCGTCCGCCCGCGGCCTCGATCAGCGGCAGCGCCGCTTTGATTACCGCCTCCGTGTGCTCCGGCGTATTGGGCTCAGGCAGTCCATGGGGGACGTAGAGCAGGCCCTGGTTGGCAAAATCGAACGGGCTGTCCCAGCTCGCGGTGCGGGCGTCCGTGAGCCCCATCTGGCCGCAGTAGTAGCTGAAATCGCGGTTCACCGACAGCGTCGCCGACGTGAAAATCCACGCCCGGGCGTGGTCGTCGACCTGCTTGCGAAAGATCTCTGCGATCGAGAGCGGTGTCGAGTGCAGCCGCAACGCATGTCCGAACAGCTCCACCCATTTCACCCGCGCCTCATCCACGCCGCTTCTCCAGCGCTCCAGCTGCTCGGCAAAGGACAGCGCCCTCTGCCAGCAGCCCATGAGTCCTTCGCTGCGCTCGGCCTGCGTCTTCAGCTCGCTGGCGAGCGTGTCGAGTGCCCCGAGCGCCGCGGCGAGCCCCGCCTCGAAACCGGCATCGCCGTCAAGCGTGCGCGCCGGGATGCGTCCGCTGTCTTCCGTGAAAGTGAGCCTCAGATCGCGCGCGGCCCGTTCCAGGTCCTGGCCCGCCTCCGGCAGCGGCGTGTAGTCCTTCGCCGCGGCGGCGCCCTCGAGCCGCGCGTCGCGCGCAAGGTCGATCAGCTGCGTTGTCGATACGCTTTCACCGAAGAACAGGCTTGCTGTTTCCGGGAGCTGGTGCGCCTCGTCGAAGATCACGGTATTGCACGCAGGCAGCAGCTCGGCGGCGCCCTCGTCGCGCAGCACCAGATCCGCGAAGAACAAGTGGTGATTCACCACCACCACGTCCGCCGCGAGCGCCTCCCGGCGCGCCTTCATCACGAAGCAGGCGTCGTACTGCGGACATTTCGAGCCGAGGCAGTTGTCGCGCGTGGAGGTGGCGTGCGACCAGATGCCGGCGTACTCCGGCACCGCGGCGCAATCGGCCCGGTCGCCGGTCGAACTGGTGCGCGCAAAGCGCTCGATCTCCGAGAGATGACGCGCGTCGTCCCGCGTGGGGAGCCACGCGTCTTGCAGCGCGCGCTCGAGGTGATAGTGGCAGACGTAGTTTCCGCGGCCCTTGAGCAGCGCCACGGTCACGGGCGCGCCGAGCGCAGCGCGCACGGTGGGTATGTCGCGATCGAAGAGCTGGTCCTGCAGCGTCTTGGTGCCGGTGGAGAGGATGACCTTGCCCCCGGTAAGCAGCGCGGGCACCAGGTATGCGAAGGTTTTTCCGGTACCGGTACCGGCTTCGGCGACCAGCACGCTTTTACCTGCGATCGCATCCGCCACCGCACGCGCCATTTCGACCTGAAACGGCCGCGCGCGGAAACCTCTCACCGCCCGGGCCAGCGGCCCTCGCGTGGAATAAATCGCGTCGAGATCAACCATGCGCGAATGTTAGCCCAGGAGTTCGTCGGACTGCGATCCGACAAACTCCTTGTGCAAAACCGCCCGCACGAAGACGGAAGTAACGGCGGTGAAAACCTCATTTCCAGCCAACGCGCATGCCCATCGGAGGCCAATAGGGGTCGTTATTTCGGGTTTCATTCGAAATCCTCGGGCGGTTTTGCTGTTAGCAGCCTGTCGGACATCCCAGTCCGACAGGCTGCTAGCGCGCTTCCTCGACCTTGATCAGCACGCGCCGGCTGTCGCGCGTCGCGGTGGTGGTGCGCCCGAGCAGGACCGATTGCTGCCCGCTGGCGTCCTGGCCGATGCCGCTGATCTCCATCCATTCGCCGAGCCGGCCGGAAACGCTCGTCACCATGCTCTGCACGTTCACGCTGCCTTGAACCGGTCGCGAAAGCGATTCGCGCTGCGTGCTGATGTCGAGCGTGACGCGGTCCCCGGAGACGCGCGGCAGCACGTAGAAGCCGGTCGCGGCGTCGCGAAATTGCGTGGTTTCCACCACCTGCTCCACCACCCGCCCGCCGACCACGCTCCGCTGGACCTGCCGCTCGCGCACCGGCATCGACTGGCCGACTCGCACGAACGCCTCGCGTCCTTCCATCGCGCGCACCGACTGCGTGTTGCGGTCGCTCTGGCTGCCGCTTCCTTCAAGCACCTGCAACCGCACACTGTCGTCGCCCTCGCGCAGCACGACGCTGCCGCCGCGCGGGTCGCGGCTGCCCGGGACGGTCACTCGCCCTTGGTCTCCACCAACGCTGCCCGAAACCTCGGCCGCGCTCGTGCTGCGGTCAACGTCAGCATCCTGCCTGACGGTGATGAGGAGCTGCCGCGGCATCGTGTCGATTCTTGCCAGGATGCGCTTGATTTCGTCCAGGTTGGCGGGCGTGGTGCGAACGACGAGCTGGCCCTGGAAGCCGCTCACGCTGCCCTCCCGCGCCAGCATCGGCTGAATGATGGGAATGACCTCCTGGGCCATACGGTAGCGGAGAGGGATCACCTCCAGCACCGTATTCTGTGCATGAGCGGCAGCGCCCGTCAGCGCGATCAACGACAGTTCAACGAACAACCGCCATATGACTGACGCCACCGGGTTAGGGACTCCAGATCGGTTCATAAGTGAATAACGTCGTTCCAAAGCACGCAGTTTAGGCCAGGCCGCTAACGCAAGAATCGCTATCATTTTGTTTGCAATTGAGAATCATTCTTGATATGATCTAGCCCATATTCCCTTTCGCCTCTAACCCATCCTCGGAGATTCCTGCTTATGATCATTCGGTTACGTAGACCTATCGATACTTTGCTCGCCTTTGCGGTTGCCGTGCTGATCCTGGTCGCAGGGGACCCGGCCGCTGCCCAGGAAAAGACCCTGAACCTCTACTCCTCCCGCCATTATCAGACCGACGAGGCGCTATACATCAACTTCACCCGGCAGACCGGAATCAAGATCAACCGCATCGAGGGAACCGAGGACGCCCTCCTCGAGCGGCTGAAGAACGAGGGGCGCAACAGCCCGGCTGATGTCCTCATCACCGTGGACGTCGCGCGGCTCTGGCGGGCCCACCAGATGAATCTGCTTGAGCCCGTGCAGTCGCCCGTGCTCAACCAGCGCATACCCGCGCACCTGCGCGAGCCCGCTGGCCATTGGTTCGGTTTCTCGAAACGCGCCCGCGTCATCGTTTACAACAAGCAACTGGTCAATCCCGCCGACGTGCAGAATTACGAGGACCTCGCTGGTCCCGGGATGAAGGGCAAGGTCTGCACGCGTTCATTGAGCCACGTCTACAACCTGTCGCTGATGTCGGCCCTGATCGACCATCTCGGCGAGGAACAGGCGCAGCAATGGGCCCGCGGCATCAAGGCCAACCTCGCGCGCGAGCCGAAAGGCGGCGATACCGACCAGATCCTCTCGGTGGCCGCGGGAGAATGCCATGTCGCAATCACCAACACGTATTACTACGTGCGGCTTGCGAGCTCGAAGAAGCCCGACGAACGCGCCGTGGCCGAAAAGGTCGGCGTGATATTCCCGAACCAGAAGAGCTTCGGAACGCACATCAATATCTCGGGTGGGGGCATGCTGCGGCACGCGCCGAACCGCGCGAACGCGATCCGCTTCCTGGAGTATCTCGCGAGCGACGAAGCCCAGTCCTACTTCGCCAATGGCAATAACGAATGGCCTGCGGTGCCCAAGATCCGGCTCCAGAACCCGGCACTGGCGGCGCTCGGTTCGTTCAAGGAGGATCATCTGAACGTCGGCACGCTGGGACAAAACCAGCCGCTCGCCCAGAAAGCATTCAACATCGTGGGCCTGAAGTAAGCCGGCAGACAATCGAAAACCGCGGTCCCGTGGCCGAACCTCCCATTTCAACGGGCGGATGGTTCAGCAGCAGACTCGTGTGGCGTCAGCTCGACGCCGGCCAGGCGGCGCGCCCGGGCGATATTGCGCGAAATCGCAATCAGCGGGACGAGCCCCATGAAGACAATCGCGAGGGCCGCGGTGGAAGCTTCGGCCAGCCGCTCGTCCTGTGCCAGGATATAAACCTGGGTCGCAAGCGTGTCGAAATTG
>JBGQGU010000068.1:0-10010 GCA_041497655.1 Gammaproteobacteria bacterium | reverse complement strand
GCCGCGGCAGGCATGCCGCAGCGGCTTTCATGCAGCATTCGGGATGACAGCAGCATCGTGTCGACCGTCTGCGCATCTGTTTTGCGCTCCGGTGCGCTGTTCCTTCGGTCGGGGAGGGTCCATACCGTATTCCCGCCCCCGTCCGGCTTTCTCGCGTCGGCGCCCCCAAACGGCTAAAATGGTGGTTTGCCGCCCGCTTGAACGCGGGCGGCCGCGGTTTGCCGGTCAGGGACCGATAACGGGACAACAAGGCCATGCTTGCCACGCGCATCCGACAGAAGGACGGGACCTTCTACTTCGTGAGCTACCCGGCGAAGGACATCCTCGCCAAGGTGCGCTTCCTCAGCCGCTTTTACGGCGAAGGGGAGCAGATCGCGCCGCAGGTGATCTCGCAAAGCGACGAGATCGCGCAGTTCATCGCCCGCATCGAGCACAACGACACGGCCTTCCAGCGGCAGCTCTCCCGCGCCAAGGTGCGGGCGCTCAAGAACTTCTACGAGATGGCGGTGAACCAGCCCCCGATACCGGGCACCGTGCTGCTCTTTACCGGTGAAAGGCTCGCCTTCCAGGCGCTCGGCTCGGAGCAAACCGTGGGCCACCTGCAGGAACCCGGCTCGAAGTTCCTGATCATCGACGGCCAGCACCGCCTCGCGGCGCTGAACTTCTACCTGCGCGAGCGCCCGGGCGAGGGCAACAACATCCACGTGCCGTGCGTCATCTTTGACGGCCGCAGCGAGGACTTCGCCGCGGAGATGTTCGTCATCATCAACTCCACGCCGACCCGCATCAACAAGAGCCACCTGGTGGACCTCTACGAGCGGATCTCGTGGGCCGACCCCGACCGGCGGTTTGCCGCGCGCCTGGTGGACAAGCTCTACCGCGAGGGCGACAGCCCGCTCAAATACCGCATCAACCGCCTCGGCGGCCGCAGTCAGCAGGAAAAGTGGATACTGCAGGCGGAGCTGTTCAACGAGTTGCACCGCTGGGTGAGCGGGGAGTGGCGCAAGATCCAGCGCTCGGGGCACGCCACGCGTGAAATCGACCGCTACTACGCCATCGTGCGCGACTTCCTCAAGGCATGCCAGAAGGTATGGGGCACCGCCTGGGGGCACCCCAACTACATGGTGACCAAGCCTGTCACCCTCAAGGGGATGATCCGGGTGTGCGCCGATCTCGCGCGTAACGACGCCGATCCCGCCGAGGGGCGCCAGCTGCGGTGGGAGAAACGGCTCGCTCCGTGGACGGAGCGGGCGCGCGAGTTCCGCATTGAGGGCTTCTACGAGCGCTTTCCTGCGAAGGGCCAGATCGAGCGCGTCACGCGCCTGCATCGCGACCTCGCCAAGATGGCCAACATCGAGGTCCAGTCCCGCCAGCGCGCCAGCGCCTAGCTTCTTCGAAGAGGCGCGAATCGTGATTCGTGATTCGTGAATCGTGATTCGTGAGTCGCCATTCGATACTAATTCCGTGATTCCTGCCGGACCGGCTCGAGCGGCGCCGCGCCGCGCAGCGCCTGTGTCAGCTCGGCGAGGATGGACACCGCAATCTCGGCGGGTGACACCGCGCCGATGGACAGCCCGACCGGCCCGTGAATGCGGGCTAACTCCGTGTCGCCGAAGCCCTGTTCCCTGAGACGACTCAGCCGCGCGGCGTGGGTCTTGCGGCTGCCCAGCGCGCCGATGTAGAAGGCATCCGATCGCAGCGCCGCCGCGAGCGCGGGGTCGTCGAGCTTGGGATCGTGGGTGAGCGTGATCACCGCGCTGCGCCGATCGGGGGCGAAGGCGGCGAGCGCCGCGCCGGGCCATTCGTGCGTCATCGTCACGCCCGGGAAGCGGCTCTCGGCGGCAAAGGCGCTGCGCGGATCGATGACGGTGACGTCGTAGCCCGCGGCGACCGCCATCGGGATCAGCGCCTGGGCGATGTGTACCGCGCCCACGAGGGCGAGCTTGCGCGGCGGCGCGAAGACGTGCAGGAAATAGCGCCGGCCGTCGCGCTCGACGACGCGGCTCTGCTCCTCGGCCAGCGCGCGCGCGGCGTCGCCGGCGAGCGACGCGCGAAGCTCAGCGTCGCCTGCGTCTTCACCTTCGGCTATGAGGGCGCCGCGCCCGTCCGCCAGGTCGATCGCGACGAGCGCTGGCTTCCGCGCCGCGCGGACGCGCCGTAGCACCTCGAGCAGCCCCTCTTGTCCGGCGATGGACTGGACAAAGATCTCCACCTTGCCGCCGCACGCGAGGCCAACCTCCCACGCCCGTTCATCCGAGACCCCGAAACCGAGCAGCTTGGCCGGCGCGCCCTTGAGGATTGTCCTGGCCTCGGCGATTACCGCGGATTCGACGCAGCCTCCTGATACCGAGCCGACGAAGGTACCCGCGTCATCGGCCGCGAGCTGGCTGCCAACGGGTCGAGGCGAAGAGCCCCAGGTTCTTACGACCGTGGCGAGAGCGACCCGGCGTCCCTCGACACGCCAGCGGGCGGCGGTGTCCAGGATCGCATCGGCGTCGTCGCGCGAGAAGGTGGTGTGGGGCGTTGGTGTCATAGGGCGTATCCGGCTAGCAGCCTGTCTGACTTAACAGGCCGTACATCGCTATATATACACGAATACAGCACCCGGACGGAAGCTGGCCATTTAGCCGCGAAGTACTACTTCGCGGCTGTCACCATGATCTCGACGCGGGTGTCGGGGGTGGCGAGCCGCGCTTCGACGCAGGCCCGGACCGGCTTGTTGTCGGGATCAACCCACGCCTTCCACGCCGCATCCATCTGCTCCTTCTCGCGGATATCGGGTAGCCAGACCTGCGCCCACAAAAGCTTCGACTTGTCGCTACCGGCTGCGGCGAGAGCAGCGTCGATCTTCTTCAGGACCTCCTCGGTCTGCGCCTTGCAGGAGGCGCTCTTGTTGTCGGCGGTGGTGCCGGAGACGTAGACCAGCCCGCCGTATTCGACGGCGCGGGAGAGAACGGGACCGGGGTGGTGGCGCTTGATGCTCATGGGGTTTCTCCATTATTTGAAGTAAAGTGTTGCCCGACCGCTAAACATACAGGAGAAATCTGCCATGCCCAAGGTCCTGGTCATCCACGGTGCCGGTATGAACATGCGCGGCAAGGCGCAGATCGATGTCTTCGGCACCGGCTTCGGCATTTTCGGATATTACCTTGCCCTGAGAGGCATTCGGGAGCTGCTGTGACGCAGCGGAAATTGCCGCTGGAAGGCATCCGGGTCGCCGAGTTCTGCCATGTCGTGATGGGGCCGACGTGCGGCCTGGTGCTCGCCGATCTCGGCGCCGAGGTGATCAAGGTCGAGCCGCTCGACGGCGACCACACGCGCAAGCTGGTCGCTTCCGGAGCCGGGTTTTTCCCGACCTATAACCGCAACAAGAAGAGTTTCGCCGTCGACCTCAAGGCGCCGCAGGGCCGCGAAGCGGTGCTGAAACTCCTCGCCAGCGCCGACGTCGTTACCGAGAATTTCCGGCCCGGCGCGATGGACCAGCTCGGGTTCGGCTACGAGGCCCTGAAAAGACTCAAGCCGGAGATCATTTACTGCTCGATGAAAGGCTTCCTGGCGGGTCCCTACGAACATCGCACCGGGCTCGACGAAGTGGTGCAGATGATGGGAGGTCTCGCCTACATGACGGGCGGACGCTACGGGCCGCTGCGCGCCGGCGCTTCGGTGAACGACGTCATGGGCGGCATGTTTGGCGCGATCGCGATCCTTGCCGCCCTCCACCAGCGGGCGAGCACGGGCAAGGGCCAATACGTGCAGAGCGCGCTGTTCGAGAACAACGCATTTCTCATGGCGCAGCACATGATGGAGGGATCGGCGACGGGGAAGCCGATCATGCCCATGCCGGACCGCATCCGCGCCTGGGCGCTCTACGACAACTTCAAGACCCGCGACGGCGAGCTGGTGTTCGTCGGTGTGGTGACCGACACGCAGTGGAAGGTGTTCTGCGAGGCGTTCGGGCTCGTGGACTTGTTCGCCGACCCCGCGCTGAAAACCAACCCGCAGCGAGTCGAAGCGCGGCCGCGCATCCTGCCGATCGTGTCCGGTTTATTCGGCGGGATGACCAAGCAGGAATTGATGGACAAGTGCGAGTCTCTGGGCCTGCCGTTCGCGCCCATCGCGAAACCGGAAGACTTGTTCGAGGACCCGCATCTCAATGCGTCAGGCGGGCTCACGCCCATCACGCTCGATAACGGCGTCAAGACCAAGGTGCCCACCCTTCCCATCGAGATGGACGGTGCGCGCTTCGGCACGCGGCTCGACCTGCCCAGGGTGGGCGAGCACACGCGCGAAGTGCTGGAGCAGCTCGGCTACGACGCTGCGGCGGTTGCGAGGCTCGCGGCGGAAAAGGTCGTTCACGTGTATTGAATCAAATGGAGGAAATGCTCATGAAGCAGCAACGCCTGGTCGCGCGGGTGGTCTTCGTGGCGCTCGCCATCCTGCCGCTCGCAGCAGCCGCGCAGGCCTATCCGTCGAAGGTGGTCCGCTGGATCGCGCCGTTTGCCCCGGGCGGCGGCACCGACCAGATCTCGCGCGCGTTGGCGCAGAAGCTGACCGAGGTCTGGGGCCAGCAAGTCATCGTCGACAACCGCCCTGGATCGGGCGGCACGATCGGCCTGGCGGCCGCCGCCAAGTCCCCGCCGGATGGCTACACGATTGTGCTGGGACAGCTCGCCAACGTCGGAATCGCACCGGGACTGTACCCCAAGCTACCCTACGACCCCGTCAAGGACCTGCAGCCGGTCACGGTGGTGATTGCCGCGCCGCTCATACTGGTCGCTCACCCGTCGCTACCGGTGAAAAACCTCAAGGAGCTTCTCGAGTTGGCGCGGGCGAAACCCGATGCGATCACCTTCGGCTCCCCCGGCAACGGGACCACCGGCCACCTCGCGGCCGAGCTGATCAAGAGCACGACCGGCGTGAAGATGGTGCACGTTCCATACAAAAGCGCATCGCCGGCCATCACGGGTTTGCTGGGTGGGGAGATCGCCCTCTACATGAGCACGATTCCGGCTGCGCTGCCGATGATGAGATCCGGGCGGCTCAAGGTGCTGGGGGTCACGAGCGCGAAGCGCGAGCCGGCGCTGCCCGACGTTCCGACCGTTGCCGAGTCCGGTCTTCCCGGCTACGAGGTGACGAACTGGTGGGGAGTGATGCTGCCTGCCGGCGTGCAGCGCGAAATCGTCGCGCGGCTGCACCAGGACGTTGTGCGCATACTCAAGCTGCCCGAGATGCAGGAACGGTTCGCGGGCGAGGGCGGGAGAATCGTCGCCGGCACTCCGGAGCAATTCGCGGCGCTCATACGGAGTGAGGTCGCGAAGTGGTCCAAGGTGATCAAGACATCCGGCGCGCGTATTGACTGAGGGCGGGGACTGCCGACGGGCTGCTACAAGGTGCCGTACCAGAAATAGCGGACGATGAAGACGGCGCCGGCCGCCATCAAGGCGTAGATGACGAAATCGGGAAGCTTGCTGGTGTGGCCGCTCGCAAGGCGCGCCTGGTTCCACGTCTTGCCGAGGACGACCGCGGCCACGATGACCGGCAGCACGATGAGCGGGTACTGGACGCTGATATCCCAGACGTTGCCGACTACGGCTTCGATCCAGCCGTCATCCCTGAACAGGTGGTAGGAAAAGCCGGTGATCCCGAACAGCACGAGAATGATCACAGTAAAGGACTCGGCGTATTCGAGGAACTGTTTCACCCGCTGTTTCCCTTGCGAGGTGCCGTTGCGTTCAACGGCGTGGCCGTTATTGTAGCAGCGGGCGCGCTTCCCGCGCGACACGGTAAGCGCCTGGAAACGGTTTCAAGAATAGCCACGGAATCACACGGAATGACACGGACAATAACCCGACCCCCTTAGAGTCCCCCTAATCATTCAAGACCTTCTGTGTGGTTCCGTGTGTTTCCGTGGTTAATACGGTTTGAGATGGCCTTTAGAGACTTTCGCATACCGCCGCAGTGACGATACCGGTGGTCGCCTCGCCGCCGAGGTCAGGGGTATGGATGCGCTTCGCGGTCACGGTTTCGATCGCGCGCATCAGTCGCTGCGCGGCGTCCTTTTCGCCCAGGTGCTCGAGCATCATGGACGCGGTCCAGAAAGTCGCAATCGGGTTGGCCACGCCCTTGCCGGTGATGTCGAAGGCGGAGCCGTGAATCGGCTCGAACATGGAGGGGAACCTGCGCTCGGGATTGAGATTGGCGGTCGGAGCGATGCCGAGGCTGCCGGAGAGCGCGGCGGCAAGGTCGGACAGGATGTCGGCGTGCAGATTGGTGGCGACGATGGTGTCCAGCGTCTGCGGCTTCAGCACCATCAGCGTCGTCATCGCGTCCACCAACACGCGCTGCGTCGCGACCTCCGGGTAGTCCCGGGCCACTTCGTAAAAGATCTCGTCCCACATCACCATGCCGTGGCGCTGGGCGTTCGACTTGGTGACGAGCGTCAGGTGCCTGCGCGGGCGGCCGCGCGCAAGCTCGAACGCGTAGCGGTGGATGCGCGTCACGCCGGCGCGGGTGAACACCGAAGTCTCGGTCGCGACCTCCTCCGGCAATCCCCGGTGCGCGCGCCCGCCGCTGCCGGAGTACTCGCCCTCGGAGTTCTCGCGGATGATGACCCAGTCGATCGCCTGGCCGTTCGCGAGCGGACTCCTGATTCCAGGCAGCACGCGCGCGGGCCGCACGTTGGCGTACTGGTCGAAACCCTGGCAGATCGGCAGCCGCAGGCCCCACAGCGAGACGTGATCGGGCACGCTCGGTGCGCCCACCGCGCCGAAGAAAATCGCGTCGAAGGACTTGAGTTTCTCGAGGCCGCCCTCGGGGATGTAGTGACCGTGCTTGAGGTAGTAATCGCTGCTCCACGGAAAGTGCTCGATTTTCAACCGGAAGCCGCGCTCGCGTTGCGCCAGCACTTCCAGCACCTTGAGCCCGGCTGCGATTACCTCGACGCCGATGCCGTCTCCGGGTATGGCCGCAATCCTGTATTCGCGCATGTTTCCCCCAGAAAATAGCCGCCAAGACGCCAAGGACGCCAAGAAATACAAGAAACAATAATTGAACCGCCAAGACCGCCAAGCACGCCAAGAAAAATAAGGCGGGACGGATTATACGCTCGGGGGCGAATGGCCCGGCGGAATCCGCTAGAATCTCTGATCCGCAGGCGACGCTCCGCACCGCCATGAAGATCCTCGCCCTCGAGACTTCCACCCAATACTGCTCCGTGGCCCTGTGGCGCGACGGCGATGTGGACGCACGCGAGGTGCTTGCGGGCCAGAGGCATTCCGAGCTGCTGCTGCCGATGGTGGAAGCGCTGCTCGAGCGGCACGGTCTCGGGCTGAAGGGACTCGATGGCATCGCTTTCGGAGAGGGCCCCGGTTCGTTCACCGGGCTGCGCATCGGCTGCGGCGTGACGCAGGGCCTCGCTTTCGGCGCCGGCCTGCCGGTGGTGGGCGTAAGCACGCTGCTCGCGCTGGCCGAGGCGGCGCGGGCGGGGCGGGTGGTGTGCTGCCTCGATGCGCGCATGGGAGAGATCTACCACGCAGCCTATGCGCGATCGGGCGCCGGATGGGAGGCAGTGCACGTCCCCAGCCTCTGCGCGCCGGCGGACGCGCCGCCGCTGCCTGCGGGCTCGTGGACGGGCTGCGGCAGCGGATTCGCCGTGCACGAGGCGGCGCTCAAGCAGCGTTACAGGGGGCGGCTCTCGGCTATCATGCCGGAAGTGTTCCCGCATGCGAGAGACATCGCGCGGCTCGCGGCGCGTGAGTTCGAGGCGGGCAGGACGGTACCCGCGGAGCGGGCGGTGCCCGTGTATATTCGCGACAAGGTCGCATTGAGGAGCGATGAGCGGCAATGAGTGCCCAACTGGACCTGTTGCCACGTTATCGCCGAATGACCGGCGCCGACCTCGACGCGGTGGTCGCGATCGAGGAAACGATCTATCCGCATCCGTGGACCCGCGGCAACTTCAGCGATTCGCTCGCGGCCGGCTACCACTGCTGGATCGCGGAATGCGGCGGAGAGATGGCTGGCTACACCGTGGTGACGATCGTGGCAGGGGAGGCGCACCTGCTCAACCTCAGTGTGGCCGGTCCGTGGCAACGCCGGGGCATCGGACGCGAAATGCTCAACTTCGTGATCCGGCTCGCAAGCGAGTCCGGGGCGGCCAGAATCTTCCTCGAGGTGCGACCCTCGAATGACGCCGCACGCTCACTCTACGCGGCAGCGGGCTTCGCCGAGATCGCAACGCGCCGGGGCTACTATCCGGCTGACAAGAGCCGCGAGGACGCCATCGTCCTTGAGCTCGAGCTTGAAAAGCGTGAATCGTGATTCGTCTCCCACCACCCCGGCGCGACGCGCCACCCCTCCTCAGGCAGGAGGGGATGTCGTGATTCGACCGATTCGACTCCAGTGAAAACCCGCCGCGACTTGATGTTGGAGGAAATGGGCCTGACGCCGGTATGGCGCCTGCGCCAGACGGCTCCGGAGGCCGAGCAAGCGCCGGCTTTGGGGGTGGCCACGGTCCCCGAATCACGAATCACAAATCACGAATCACCGCAGCCGGCCGCCGGGCAAAAACCTCGAATCACGAATCTCGAATCACGAACCACGGACTCAAGCGACCGCCGCAGCGAAATCATGTCCCTCGACTGGGGGCCGCTCAAAGCGAGAGTTGCTTCGTGCGCCGATTGCCCGCTGCACGCAAAGCGCAACAAGACGGTGTTCGGCGTCGGCGACGAAAACGCCGACTGGCTCTTTGTGGGCGAAGGCCCGGGCGCCGACGAGGATGCGCAGGGCGAGCCGTTCGTCGGCCAGGCCGGGAAGCTGCTTGACAACATGCTCGCGGCGATCGGCCTCAAGCGCGGCGCGAATGTCTACATAGCAAATATTCTGAAATGCCGACCCCCCGGCAACCGTAACCCCGAGCCGCACGAGGCGTTGCAGTGCGAGCCCTATCTGCACCGCCAGATCGAGCTGATACGGCCGAAGCTGATCATCGCATTGGGCAAAGTCGCGGCGGCCAACTTGCTGGCGAGCGACGCCAGCGTCGGGAGCATGCGCGGCAAGGTCCACCAGTGCCGCGGCATTCCCCTGATCGTCACCTATCATCCGGCCTATTTGCTGCGTAACCTGGCGGACAAGGCCAAGGCGTGGGCAGATCTATGTTTTGCCGTCCGCTTCATGAAGGACTTGCAAATAAGCAAAACCGCCACCATTTAGCTCTTCATCGATTCCAGAGGGATGACCATGCTCAAACGCCTATTTCTTGCCGGCGCGCTGGCCACGGCGGTTTTGCTTCAAGGATGCGGCTACAACACGATGCAGGCCGGGGACCAGCAGATCAAGGCGTCCTGGGCCGAGGTCGTCAACCAGTACCAGCGACGCGCCGACCTGATTCCCAACCTCGTCGAGACCGTGAAGGGCTTTGCCGGCCAGGAGCAGGCGGTGCTCCTCGGCGTGACCAACGCCCGCGCCAAGGTGGGCTCGATCCAGGCGACGCCGGAACTCGTCAACGATCCGCAGGCGTTTGGGCGCTTCCAGCAAGCGCAGGGCGAGCTCACTTCCGCACTGTCCCGCCTGATGCTGATCGTGGAGAACTACCCGCAGCTCAAGTCCGACCAGAATTTCCGCGACCTGCAGGCGCAGCTCGAAGGCACGGAGAACCGGATCGCGGTCGCCCGCAACCGCTACATCAAGGCGGTCCAGGAATACAACACCGTGGTCGTGCAGTTTCCGACCAATCTCACCGCGATGATCTTCGGCTTCAAGGAAAAGCCTCAGTTCACGGTCGAGAACGAAAAGGCCATAGCGCAACCGCCCAGGGTTGACTTCGGCAAGCCCGCCGCCGCGCCGGCCCCCGCCAAATAAGTTGCCATGATCGAAGGAACACTGCCGCGGGCGCTGCTCGCGGCAGCGTTGTTATTTGCGCCGCAATTTTCCGCGGCGCAAGTGCCGGTGCTGCCGCTCCGGGCGCGGGT
This sequence comes from Gammaproteobacteria bacterium, assembly GCA_041497655.1. Lineage (GTDB taxonomy): Bacteria > Pseudomonadota > Gammaproteobacteria > Burkholderiales > SG8-41 > SG8-41. The sequence continues at coordinate 42 of JBGQGU010000068.1, read as the reverse complement.
CACCGACCTCACCGCAACGCTGTCCCAGGATCAGCGCGCGGC
>JBGQGU010000067.1:0-10031 GCA_041497655.1 Gammaproteobacteria bacterium | reverse complement strand
GTGCCTGGCGCTTGAATCGCCTTGGCGAATTCCGCGTGCAGCCGGTTGACGATGGCGGGCGGAGTTCCCGCCGGCGCAAACACGCCGTACCAGGTCGTCATCTGGTATCCGGGCACCCCCGCTTCCTCGACGGTCGGCAGGCTTGCGAAGTCCGCGACTCGTTTCACGCTCGTTACCGCGAGCGGCCGCATCCTGCCTGACCGGACGTAGGGCGTCGCCGCCGGCATGGTGTCGAATGCGAGCTGGTGCCGGCCGGCGAGGAGATCCGGAATCGACTGGCCGGTGCCCTTGTACGGGACGTGCAGGATCTTCGTTCCGGTCATCGTCTTGAACATCTCACCGGCAAGATGCGGCGTGCTGCCGTTGCCGGCCGACGGAAAACTGAGCTCGCCGGGGTGGGCCCTGGCCAGAGCGATCAGCTGCTTCACCGATGTAACCGGCAGCGCGGGGTGCACGACGACGATATGCGGCACCGCGGCGGCGAGCGTCACCGGGGCAAAGTCCCGGTTGACGTCGTACGGCAATTTCGCGAACAGGCTCGGCGCGATGGCGTTGACAGCCACGTGCCCCATCATGATCGTGTAGCCGTCCGCGGGCGACCTGGCGACAAACCCCGCGGCGACGGTGCCGGTTGCGCCCGGCCGGTTGTCGATCACCACCGATTGCCCGAGAAATTCCGAGAGCTTCGGCGCGAGGATGCGCGCGACCACATCGGTCCCGCCGCCGGGCGGGAAACCGACGACCATGCGCACCGGCTTGTTCGGGTAGCCCTGCGCGCCCACGCCGGTCGATCCACAACCGAGCGCAAGCGCTGCCATGAAGAGAATCAGGCGCTTTCTCATCGTTCCCCCTGTCCCGCCGTAGAAATGGAGCCGTAATCCGGGGTTTCGCCCCGATCGGTGTCAATCGGCGTTGGCGCCCACCGCGGCTTTCGCCCCCTTGTCGAGGCGCTTCAAGACCTTGACCCGCTGCACCGTGTCGCCGGCGAGGTGCGTCCACACCATCGCGTCGCGCACCAATTTGTCCACGCGTGCATTCATCATGCAGCCTTCGGCGCCGTGGATCTCCATGTTGAGGCGCGTGACGCGCTGGATGACGTCGGTCGACCAGTTCATCACCAGGCCGGCGTTGGCGGAGTGCTCCTTGCGGTCGTGCTGCCACGCGACCCGCATCACGTACGAGCGCAATGCCTCGGTCAACGCGTGCATCTCGTTGATCCTCAGCTGGACCAGTTGGTGTTCCATGAGGTACTTGCCGGCGCGCTTGTGCGTTCTCGAGAAGCTGGTCGCCATCTGGCACGCGTCGTCGCACACGCCGAGTGCATTCGCTGCCAGCTCGAGGTCGCCGAAGATATCGCCGCCCGTGGCGTCGCCCTTGCCCGCCTTGACCGAGCCGGTGCCCACGTCGCCCACGACGTTGGCGTGCGGCACGCGGGCGTTCTCGAAGATCAGCTCCGCGTTCTGGTAGAAGCGCCAGCCGCGCTTGTTGAACACCTTGCCGATGCGGAAGCCGGGCGTCGCCTTCGGCACCATGAACAGTGTGCCGCCCTGCCTGATGTTGACGTCCGGGTTGGTGCGAGCGTCCACGAAGAAGAGCGAACCCACGCTGCCGTTCGCGATGAAGCACTTCTCGCCGTTCAGGATCCAGTCGCCGCCGTCGCGCACCGCCCGCAGCCGGTAACCGGCCTTGGGATCGTCTTCCGGCGGCATGCGGTTGTCGGAGCCGGCGTTGGGCTCGGTGATGCCCCGGCCCATCACGTAGCGGTGGTCCGCCAGGAACGGCTTGAGGAAGCGCTCCTTCTGGTCCTGGTTGCATGCGGACGCGATGAGGTGACTCCACTTCCAGTTCTGGCTGAACGCCTTGGACATGGCGCTGTCGCCGCGGGCGAGCTCCGCCATCACCAGCGCCTGCGACACGAAATCCGCCCCGGGTCCGCCCCATTCCTTGGGCACCGCCAGCGTGCGGAAGCCCAACTTCGAGCCCTTCTCGATGATGCCCCAGTCCCACGGCTCGAAGCCGCCTTCGATCTGGTCGCGCTCGAGCGAGCGCGGGCGCAGCGCCTCGTCTGAAAATCTCCGCGCCTCCGACTGCCAGTGGCGCTGCTCTTCGTTCAGTGAGAAATCCATAGTGACTCCTAGACTGTCGTCATATGAGTGTCGGGTGTCGGGTGTCGAGTGTCGAGGGGAATACGCCCTATTAAGTTCTCGTCCCTCGTCTCTCGTCCCTCGACACTCAATCCTCGACACTCCTCCCTACGCGGCGAGCGGTCGCTGATACCCCGCGACCGCTTCCGCGACGGCGAGCTTCGCCTCGCCGCTGGCATCGTCGGCGTGGAGGAACACCATCGAATCGTGCACGTACTTCTGCAGCGGCATGTCGCGCATCACGCCCATGGCGCCGAAGCACTCCGCCGCGAGCAGGGCGACCTCGTTGACCGCCTCCGCCGTGTAGACCCGCGCGATGACGTGGAGCGGGAGATCGGACACGCTGCGGTCGGCGATGGCCTCGGGATGGTCCAGTGCCCAGGCCGCCTTCCAGATCGCGTTGCGCGCGAGCTCGAGCCTGATCGCGCAGTCGGCGAGCTTGGTGCCGATCGCCTGGTGCTCGATGATGTTGCGCCCGCCCTGCCGGCGCAGCTTGGCGTAATCCACCGCGGCTTCGTACGCCGCGCGGCCGAGGCCGAGATTGATCGCCGCGAGTTGCGGGACGCCGCGCACCGTTTCCACGCCGTGGGCGAACGGGCTCCGTCCTTCCTTGGCGAGCAGATGGTCCGCCGGCACCTTGCAATCCTTGAACGCCACACCAGCGCCGGCGCCGTGGTGCCAGCGGATGGCCTCGCCGACCGCCTTGAGGGGCTCGCGCACCGTGAGGCCCGGCGCATCGCGCGGCACGAGCAGCGTGGTCAGGCCGTTCGTGCCGGTCTTCTTCGGGTCGGTCCTCACCTGGACCGCGATGAGCTTCGCGACCGTCGCGTTCGCGACGAAGGACAGGGTACCGTTGATCGCCCAGTCGTTGCCCTGCTTCACCGCGACCGGATCGGCCCCGCTTTCGGCGGCGAGCGGGCGATGGTAGCACCAGCCGGCTGCTGCGCCGGGATCGCGCCCCGCGAACGCGAGGTGATAGCGGTCATCGTCGACGAATTTGGGCAGGAAGCGCTTGCGCTGCTCGGGCGTCATCAGCCGGTCGAACAGCATGTGTCCGAGCGCCGAGGTCTGCCCCAGCACAGCCGCGAGGTCCACGTCGCCCGCGCCCAGCTCTTCCATGACGATGCAGGACGTGAGGCCGTCCGCGCCCGCGCCGCCCGCCTCCTCGGACAGGGCGAGGGTGCGCAATCCCATCTGCGCCGCCTTGTCGAGCAGGTTCGCGAGCAGCGGCTTCTCGAAGGGCTGCAGGCGGTCCGGGTTGAGGGCGGCGGGCTTGATCTCGGCTTCGACGAAATCGCGCACCGTGTCGCGGAATTCCAGCTGCTCGGGGGTGAGATGAAGGTTGTACATATCAAGGTTCCAGGTTCAAGGCACAAGGCTCAAGGTACAAGGCCAGGTTCGGTTCGGGAGCTGCAAGTTTAACAGTGGCCGGGATGGCGGTGTCAGTATGTGGAATCTGGCGCAGGCGTTGCGGGTGAACTTATAATGGACTATATTTAGTCCTATTACGTCGACTGGAACCCGACCATGCGCTCATCCCAAATCAAGCCAATCAGCTATCTGAAAGCGAACGCAGCAGAGGTGCTGGAGCGGCTGGCTGAAAATCGAGAACCGATGTTGATCACGCAAAACGGCGAAGCCAGGGCCGTGATACAGGACGTCGCTTCGTACGAGGCAACCCAGGAAACGCTGGCCCTGCTGAAGATCCTGGCGCTGGGCAACCGCGAGGTCGAGACGGGGCGGGTCAAGCCTGTCGCTGACGTCGTTCGCCGGCTGCGCGCGAAGAAGAACGGCGGTTGATGCGCTACGAGGTCCTGATCACACAGGGTGCGGAGCGCGATCTGGAAGAAATCTACGACCACATCGCCGAATTCGATTCGCCGGAGAAAGCAGATTACGTATTGAGCCGGTTGCTCGAAGTGGCCGAACGCCTGGCCACTTTCCCCGATCGCGGCCCGCACCCGAAAGAACTGCAGGCGCTCGGCATCCGGGAATATCGCCAGACCTACTTCAAGCCGTATCGGCTCATCTATCGCGTGATTGGAAAGCAGGTCTTCATCTACCTGATCGCGGATGGCCGGCGGGACATGCAGTCGCTGCTGGTGGGCCGCCTTCTCGGCGCTTGATGACCCGACACAATATGGTGCCGGTAATTGATTTGTTCACTGGTCCCGGAAGACTGTCCGAAGCACAGGTTCAACACAACTGGTTGCTGGGCGTTAGGCTACGCTCGCAATATAAGCGCTGGCATCAAGAGAACATGTCACTGACAGAGCTCCGTGCAAAGTGAATACCTGCGGCGCCTCGCGAAACGCGAACACCCGATATAGGTGATATCGCTTGGCACGGGCTTGAGAGACATTAAGCTCGTTGCGCGAGACAAAGAAAGGCGTGTCTCGACCGTACTTAGTCGTTTTTACTTCAATCAGCCGATCTGCGCCTGAGGCATCGAAAGAAAGTATGTCGAACCCCTCGGCGTCTCCGCGAATCTTGGATACGTGCTCGATCTTCGATGCGAGTGCTTCGCGTCGAATAATGATTAGTCGCGCACGTTCAAAGTTGATCACGAACTCTTCACCGGCGAGGCCAAGAGCGCGATTACGAGCCTCGCGCTCGAGGTAGTTAACAGGGTGCGGGAGGAATTTAGGTATCTGGTCTGAAGCGCGAGGCCCGGACGTCGTTGGTTTGGGTGGATCAGTCAAGGCCTTAAGGATGTCCTCGGCTGTCGGCACGGAAACCGCACGATCCGCGTCGGCCTCAACCAAGGAAACGAGGCCTCGGTTGGAGGCAAGGCGATCTGCAACCACCTCATAGAGCAGGCGCTGGTAGTTCGACCGTGGCTTGTAGCCGGAAACGTACGGGAAGCCCAATGCGATCAGAACGGCGCTGATGTTCTGATGTTTGAACTCAATTGACCCCTCGGAGCGAGCATCAAGCATCGGGAGGAGCTGGCGCCGATGCTGGGTCTTGTCGTATCGCGTACCCGCGAGTTCCGCCTCGAGCATCGCGAAATAAGCCGCGACCGTCGCCTCGACCTCCTCTCTTGACCAATCGGTTGCCACGTTGGACTTCCCCTCCGCTCGATCCCGTCTCTGAACCCCTATCAACTACATGCGCAACACTTGATTCGGGCGGCAGCTCTCGCGACCGGTCACTTCATCCTGCTGCCGGCAAGTGTTTTGAGTTCCTGGTACAGCGAGTCGGGAATGTCGATGCCCTCCGCGCGCGCCTTGGCGGCGGCCTGCTGACGGCGGGTGCCGGGCAGCCGAACGCCCTCGTCGGCGAGCATCTTCGAGACCATCTCCTCGAGACGCGAGAAATACGACTCTGCGCCCGCCAGCGCGTCCGGATCCATGGCCATGATGGCGTGGCCGATGCGGGGCTTCCCGCCGGGCTCGAAATAGGAGTCGTTCTCGAAGCTGAACGCGGCACCGGTCAGCGCGACGCACAGCACCTCCACCATCAGCGCCAGCGCCGTTCCCTTCACGCCGCCGATCGCGGACAGGCTGCCGGTCAATGCGGCTTTCGCGTCGGTGGTGGGGATTCCGTCCTTATCCACCGCCCAGCCAAGCGGAATGGGCTTGCCCTCCTTGGCGTAGAGCATGATTTTTCCGCGCAACACCTCCGTCAGCGACAGGTCCACTACGATGGGGGCAGCCTGGCGCCGCGGAAAAATTGCGGCGATGGGATTGGTGCCGAAAAAAGCCTTCTTCCCGCCCCAGGCGTTGATCGCCGCGGGCGAGTTGGTGAAGGCGAGGCCGATGAGCCCCGCCTGCGCGACCGGCCCAAGATGATAGGCCGCCGCGCCGAAGTGGTGGCTGTTGGTGACGCCGGCGAACGCCACGCCGTAGCGCCGCGCGCGCTTGATCGCTTCCTTGACCGCCAGGGCGCAAGCCGGGAACGCCAGCCCGCCGGCCGCATCCACGAGGCAGGTGGCGCCCTTCTTCTTGACGATCTTCGGTTTCGCCTTCCCGTCGACGCGACCTTGCCGCAGGTGCTGCGCGTAGAGCGCCACCCGCGACAGGCCGTGCCCGGAGAGCCCCCCCATTTCCGCCGCGACCAGCGCTTGTGCCGTCGCCTGCGCCATCGCGCGCGAAGCACCCGCTTTCTTCAACGCACGGGTGGCGAGCTCCGCCAGCTCTTCAACCGAGCACTTCATCGAACAGCGAGATTCGTGAGTCGTGATTCGATATTTGCGGCTTGCAGCGACTGACAGCTGGCGGCTGACAGCTTGCGCTCCGGTCACGCTCAATCGAGCTTGGTACCGGAGCGCTTTGCCACGTCGGCCCACTTCGCCGCCTCGGTGCGGTAGAAAGCCGCGAATTCGCTGGGGCTGCTGCCCGACGGCGTAGCGCCCTCCGCTTCGAAGCGCTGCTTCACGTCCGGCAGGTGCACCGTTGTCGCCACCTCGCGGTGGAGCCGGTCGATCACCGCCTGCGGCGTGCGCGCCGGCGCGAAGAAGCCGTTCCATTGCACAGCGACGTTGTCCTTGACGCCGGCTTCTTCCATCGTCGGCACCTCGGGCGCCGCGGACGAGCGGGTGGGCGCTGCCACGCCCAGGCCGCGCAGCTTGCCAGCCTTGATCTGGACGGCCGCTACGGGCATCACCACGAACCCGAGCTGGCTTTCGCCCGATATCAGGCTGACGGAAGCCGGGGCGGCGCCCTTATACGGCAGGTGCTGCAGCTCGATTCCAGTCCTTACCCGCAACATTTCCATCGCCATGTGGGACATCGTGCCGCCACCGGCCGAAGCGTACGCGAGCTCGCCCGGCTTGCTCTTCGCCAGCGCAACCAGCGTCCTCACCGACTGTACCGGTAGCGAAGGATGGATGACGAGCGTGAACGGGTACGACGAGGCCATCGAGATCGGCGTCAGTTCCTTGACCGGGTCGTAGTTGAGTTTCTTGAACACCGCGGGGCTGATGGACAGCGAAGAGTTGCCGAACAGCAGTGTGTAACCGTCCGCGGGAGCCTTGGCGACGATCTCACCAGCTATGTTGCCGCTCGCGCCCGCGCGGTTGTCCACGATCACCGGCTGTCCGAGCGAGGCGGTGAGCTTCTGGGCAACGACGCGCGCGATGAGGTCGCTGCCGCCCCCCGGCGGAAACGGCAGCACGACCCGGACCTGCTTGGCGGGATACTCCTGCGCCAGGGCTGGCAATGCCGACAGGCACGCCAACATAACTGCGAACGCAAGCGAGCGTTTCATCGTTTTCTCCTCCGCTTTCCTACTTGTGGGGACGGCTGACGAGTGACGAGTGACGGGTTAAGGTTTTCGTGCACGGAACGCACTTCGTCAATTTATCAGACGTAGCCTGCTTCGCGCTGGTGGCGGATGGCGAGAACGAGAACGGCATCGCGCGCTTCGCTGTACCGATACAGGGCGATATAGCCGCTCCTGCCGCGCGAAATGACGAGCTCGCGATAGCCCGACTCCACAGGGCGGCCGATCAACGGATGATCCGCGATGACCGAAATCCCCGCCAGTATCAGCTCGATAGTCTGGTTTGCTGCCGCGGGGTCGCTCTCGACGAGAAAGCTGCGGAGCCTCTCCAGGTCGGACAAGGCATTCGGCGTGACGACGACGAGCGCCACGACCGGCTGCTACCACTTGACGGGTTTCGGCCGCCTGGCTTTTTTGCCCCGGGCGAGCGCGCGCATATAGCGGTGCACGTCATCGAATGCGTAGACCTTGCCGGTCCGCTCGACCTCCTCCTCCGCGGCGCGCGCATCGGCGACGAACGCCTTGCGCTTCTCGGCGAGCGTTGCCTGTGTTTCGATGGCCTCGACCATCCAGGCGTGGGCCGTCTTGCCGGCGGATTCCGCGAGAGGCGCGATGCGCTTCTTCAAGTTGTCGGGAAGTTTCAACGTCGTCGTCGCCGGCATGGCCATTCTCCGCGAGGTGACACCAAGGTAACACCGCAGTTCCCGTGGGTCAAGCAACAGAAGGTTCAATGGGGGTCGGGAGTCTTTCAGGCCGAGATAATTGACTAATTTCCGTGTGGTTCCGTGGCTGATTCGATGTCACGCAGCAGCCGTTTCCCTCAAAAGCGTTTCGCCGGGCTTCACGCGCGTGAACTCAACCGGGCGCGCCGTGATATTGAAGCGCCCCTCGCGCCAGTTGACGCAGGTATAGCGCGAGTGGTCCAGGTCCCGCACTTCGGGGAAATCGGAGCGGTAGTGCGCGCCGCGCGAATCCTCTCGCGCCACCGCGGACGCACGGATGGCTTTCGAGACCAGCAGCAGGTTCTTCAGGTTGAGCCAGTCGTGCCAGGTCAGGTTGAAGGCAAGATCGGCGGATCCCGCCCCGGTCGCATCCAGCCGTTCCTCCAGCTCATTAAGCGCCCCGTCGGCGCGCCGCAAGCTCGCCGCATCGCGAATGATACCGACGTCATCCCACATCACCTCGTAAAGCTTGTTGCGGATCGCTTCGAGATCACCGGGTGGCCTGCGGAGTGGCGCAGTCGCGCAGGCGACTGCCTTCTCGACGGTCGCCGCATCGGGCTCGTGGAAGATTCCGTTACGGCGTACCCAATCGGGCAGGATGTCTCCGGCAATCCCGCCAAAGACCGTCGAGTTGGCGACACCGTTGCCGCCGAGGCGGTTCGCGCCGTGCACGCCACCGGAGTCCTCTCCCGCCACGAAGAGCCCCGGCAGCTCCGTCGTGCAGTCGGCGCGGAACACGACGCCGCCCATCATGTAGTGCGCCGTCGGCACCACCTCCACCAGCCCGCCGGCGAGATCGAAGCCGCAATCGGCGCAACGCTCGACCATGCCCTTGAATTCCTTGCGCACCCGCGCCGGGCCGAGATGCCCCATGCTGATATAGACGCCGCCGTTGGGCGTTGTCCTGCCTTCCCGCATCTCGGCGTAGATGGCGCGCGAGACGATGTCGCGCGTGGCGCGCTCGCCCTTGGGGTCATAATCTTGCATGAAGCGCTGCTTCGATCCGTTCAAGAGATAGCCACCGGAGCCGCGCAGGCCCTCCTCGAGCACGGTGCCGGTCATGCGGGTACCGGGCCCCGCCAGGAGCCCCGTCGGATGGAACTGCACCATTTCCATGTCGCGGAGCGTAAGCCCTACCCGCAGCGCCATTGCCATGCCGTCGCAAGTCTTGTCGCCGGAAGGCGTGTGGTACTTGTACATGGTCGGGCCACCGCCGGTGGCGAGCAGCACCGCTCTTGCCTGCACCAGCACGAACTCACCGTTCCTCACGTCCATCATCAGCACGCCCGCGAGCGCATCGCCGCTCCGGCTCCTGATGAATTCGACCGCGCGGTGCTCCTCCAGCCGCGCCATGCCGCGCGCCCACACCTGCTCGGCGAGGCGGTTGATGATCTCGATGCCGGTCAAGTCGCCCTTGTGCACGGTGCGATCGAAAGTCTGCCCCGCGAATGCCTTCTGATGGAGGGTGCCGTCGGGATTGCGGTCGAAGAAGCAGCCGAGCTCGTTCTCCAGCTCGCGGATGCGCTCCACCGCAACGCTCACCAGCGTCCAGGCGAGCTCCTGGTCCGGAAGCCACTTGCCCCCTTCGATGGTGTCCATGAAGTGGCGCTCGACCGAGTCCCCGGGCGCGAGCGCGACGTTGTAGCCGCCCTGCACCATGCGCGTGCAGCCGCATTTGCCGAGCAGGCCCTTCACCGCGAGCGTGATGGATAGACCCGGGTCCGCCTGGTGCGCGTGCAGCGCGGCGAACAGCCCCGCGCCGCCGGAGCCGAGGATGAGGATGTCGGTCTTTAGCCGTTTCACGGGACAGACAATAGACAGGATTTACAGGATTAACAGGACCGGGCGAAACTTCTAATCTTGTAAATCTTGTTAATCCTGTCTATTTCGACTTTACACCGAGAGAAGCGAGCGCCGCGGCGCGCTTCGCCCGCGCCTG
>JBGQGU010000066.1:0-10123 GCA_041497655.1 Gammaproteobacteria bacterium | reverse complement strand
TGACGCGCGGCGAGATCCTGCTCCACGTCGTCAACCACACGTCCTATCACCGTGGCTTTGTCGCCGATCTCTTCTACCAGGTGCCGGCCCGTCCGCCGACGACGGATTTGCCGGTGTATTTGCGAGAGGTCGCTGCTACATAGTGACGAGTGACGAGTGACGAGTGTCGAGTGTCGAGTGTCGAGTGAAGAGTCTCGAAGGGATTACGCCCTATTACATTCTCTTCCCTCGACACTCCTTTCTCGTCCCTCGTCTCTCGTCCCTCGACACTCAATCCTCGACACTCTCTTCTCATCCCTCATCCCTCCACGAGGCTGACCTCATCGCCGACGCGGACCTCCCCGCCAGCACCGCGGGTCACCATGCCGACTGCGAAGGTCGGCTCCTTCTGCGAGAAGGCTGTCATCAGCACGACGCATTCGTGTTTGCGGCCCCAGGCGGCGTCCGGCATTTAGTGGTAGATCGTCATGATACGGACTAACTTAGTAAGCGTCGTGTAAGGCTGGTGTAAGATAATAAGTGCGCCACGATGATGCCGGCGGGGGTATGGTTTGGAACAGGTTTCCTGCCCGTGTTGCCCCGGCGCCTGATCAACCAGCGGGTCACCGCTTTGGAGCCATATGTCTAGAATCCTGTCCGCAATTACGCTGTTCCTGATGTCCAGCCCCCTGTTTGCCGCCATGAATGAGATGGAAGCGGCGAATGCGCCCGCCCCGACCGTTGATATGATCTGGGTGATCGTCTTCGGTGTCATTTTCATCGGCTCGATCGTCGGCTTTTTTGGGTACCTCTGGTGGAACGAGAGGAACCAGAAGCCGAAAAAGTAAGACCTGGTTCGCGGTGGCCGGCCGCCGGTCACCCGTCTCGCGGCAGTACCTGCGATTTTCGTTTCCCGGGCTCGACGCCCGGCTCATAGCGCGCCCCGGCGGCTGAGTCGCTCACGGCGGTCCCCCGGGATGCCGTGCGTAGTATCACCTCCCGCATAGCAAGCCGTTATTGGTGAAAACCGGGGCCGGGTGATCCCACCGGCCTCATCGCCCCGCTTTACCTGTCACGCCTTTTCGGTCACGCTTCCTCGGTCGCGCTTTCTATAGTTGGCAGTTGGCAGCCGTCAGTTTTCAGCCGTCAGCCGTCAGCTGTCAGCCGTCAGCAAGCAGCAACTGCAAACTGTCAACTGCAAACTGCCAACTGATTGCTGCAAACTGCCCACTGCAAACTCCTTGCTGCCCACTGTAAACTGCAAACTTCGGGGGCCGAATTACGACTCACGCCATCGGGCGCGGAGGGAGGGGCATGAAGACCATCAAGAAGACTTGCGCGCTGACGATGGCGGCGGCGCTGCTGGCCGCAGTTGCTGCGGCGCAGGGCGCGGCGCCGACCGACCCGCTGCTCACCCGGCGGGGGTGGGAGGTCGGCGGGCAGATCGCGAAATATCATTACGAAGAGCCCAATCTGCTTCGATTTCCCAATAATGGCGGAGTCGATACCGTTAAGCTGACCGGCAACCGTGCGGGCGGCGTGGGCGCGTACACCTTCACCAGCTCCAATCGCGTGTACAGCCGCATAGACGGCCGCGTGTCCTACGGCTCGCTGAAATACGAGGGATCGGGGACCCAGGACAACAATCCCGACTGGATCCTCGAAGCGCGGGCCGTCATCGGGAGGGATTATCTCGTGAGCGAGAACGTTGCGCTGTCGCCCTACATCGGGCTTGGCTACCGCTACCTTTACGCCGACGGCCGCGGCTATACATCGACCGGCGCGGTCGGCTACCGGCGCTACTCCAACTACGTCTATGTGCCCCTTGGACTGACCACACGCTTCCGCACCGGCGAGCGCTGGGTGGTCGCGCCCACGGTCGAATACGACGCTTTCCTCGGCGGGCGGCAGTATTCGCAGCTCACCGACACCGGCATCGGCTATTCCGACGCGTCCAACACGCAGAAGCACGGCCGCGGCTACCGTGCTTACCTGATGCTTGAGAATGGGCGGTGGGCGTTTGGCCCGTGGTTGCACTACTGGAAAATCAAGGATTCCGACATCGTGCCCATCAGTCCCACGCTCGGCTTGCTGGAACCCGCAAACTGGACGCGGGAGTACGGCGTGGAGCTCAGATACCGCTTTTAATGCAGGGCAGAGGCGGGAAATCCGGGAGAGCGCGAGAGCGGGAGAGCGGGAGAGGGAGACACGACCCTGACGATTTCTCGATCTTCCGATTAGCGGTCTTTCCACCTCACGATCTCCCGATTTCACGATCTCCCGAACCTGTCGAATCACGATTCACGCAGCTCGGGTAAGGGGCCGCATGTCGGCCAGTCCGTCCGCATCCGTGGCGGAGATGGTGGTGCGGACCACGTGGCGCGGCTTGTCGTCGGGCCACGGCCGGCCGCGGTGCAGGATGCAGCGGTTGTCCCACATGATGATGTCGCCGGGCTGCCAGCGGTGGAGGTAGCTGTGGCTGGGCGCCGTCGTGTGCTCGATCAGCTTCTCGATCAAGGCCTGGGCCTCGTCTTGGGCCATGCCGTCGATCGCGCAGGTATGCGATGCAATGTAGAGCGAGTCGCGCCCGTTCACCGGGTTGCGCCAGCGGATCCGCCAGCGCACCGGCGGCAGCGTCGTCCTTTCGCGCTGCGACGCGAGGTGCGGCGCGATCTTGCCGCGCGAATGGGCGTAGTCGTGCCAGGCGTAGGCATCGGCGAGCCGCGCGCGCATCGCTTCCGGCAGGCGTTCCCAGCCGAGCCGCATCGATGCGTATTCGGTCTCGCCGCCGACCGGCGAGATGGCCCGGGCCGAGAGCACGGAGGCGAGCGCCGGCGGGTCCTTGAAGCAGCTGTCGGTGTGCCAGAGCTGGTTCGCGCGCGCGCGAAGCGCTTCCTTGTGGCCGGGCGGGACGAGGCTGCCGTCGGGCTCGATGTTGGTGAGGATGGAAAACGGCGTGCCTTCGCCGCGGGAGGCGGCCTTGGCGATTTCCAGTGGGCCGAAACGCTTCGAGTAGGCGAGCTGCAGCTCGTTGGTGATCGGCTGGCCGCGAAACACCAGCACCGAGTGCGCCTCGAATGCCGCGCGCACGAACGCGTAGGCGTCGTCCCGCTCCGCCACGTCGGCGAGCCCTAGCCCGCGCACCTCAGCAGCGAAGCCGGGCCCCAGCAGTCTCAGCTCCATGGATTCCATTTTCCCACAAACCGTTGCGGGTGACGCGTGGCGGGTATCGCGGGACTGATATACCCTTCGATCATCCGCAACGGGGGAGGCTATGGTGCCCGGACTCTTACACACCCTGATCCTGGTGCTGGCGGCGGTGCTCGCCGCTCCTGCTGCCGCGCAGGAGTTCCCGTCGAATCCGGTCCGGTTCGTCGTTCCGCTCCCCGCCGGCGGGACGATGGACATCATCGCGCGCACGGTCGGCCAGCCGGTCGCCCGCGCGCTCGGACAGAACGTGATCGTGGACAACCGGCCCGGAGGCGGTGGCATCATCGGTACTGAGGCGGTGGCGCGCGCGCCAGCGGACGGGCACACGGTCCTCTTCATCGGCAACGGCTTCACGATAAACCCCGCGCTGCGGGCGAAGCTGCCGTACGACACCGAGAAGGACTTCATCGCGGTTGCCCGGATCGCGTCGAACCCGCTGGTCGTCTCCGTTCATCCCGCGCTCCCGGCGAAAACCCTGAAGCAACTGGTCGCGCTCGCGCGCGCACATCCGGGCGAGCTGACATTTGCATCCGGGACCGCCGCGGGGGGACTCCGCCTCAACGCGGAGCGCTTCAAAGCGGCGGCCGGCATCGACATCGTCAACGTGCCCTATCAGGGCGGCGTGCCGGCGGTGACCGCCGTGTTGGGCGGGCACACCAGCATCCTCATCGTCAACGTTTCTGAAACCGTGCCGCACGTCGCCTCGGGGCGGTTGCGCCCGCTCGCCGTCACTTCGCTTGAGCGCAACAGCGCCCTCAGGGAAGTCCCGACGGTGGCCGAGTCCGGCTACCCGGGGTTTGAGGCCCTCATGTGGTACGGCTTGATGGCGCGCGCGGCCGCGCCGAAGGGCGCGATTGACCGGTTGAGCGCCGAGATCGCCCGGGCGGTCCAGCTTACGGAAGTGCGCGATGCCCTGGACCGCAAGGGACTTTCCGTCGCCACCATGAGCCCGGTGGAGTTCGATGCGTTCATCCGCGCCGAGATCCGGAGCAACGGCAGGATCATCCGGGAGATCAATCTCAGAACCGAGTGATCACTGTTCCATCGCGCTGCGCGCGAACACTTCCTCCAGCTTGACGAGCCGCGGTGTCAGGCCCTGCTCCTGGGAATAACGCGCAGCGGTTTCCAGCGTCTTGCGATTCGCGCGGATGCCGTGCCGCACGAGCGGCGCGCGCAACGCGTCCGTCGCCCCCGGCGGGAGCAGGCCCGCGGCGATGTGATACTCCACGTGTTCCAGGCGTTCGCGGTCCGAAATGTCGTTGGCGCGGTCGAAGGCCTTGATGAGGTTGAGGACCGCCCACGGATGCTTCTCCGCGATCTCCTTCCTGATGACCATGCCGTGGTTGATGGGGAAAATGCCGGTCTTGCGGTAGTAGCGCACGCCCTCGGCGACCGGGTCGGGGAAGAGCGGTCCGATGTCCGGGTGTTTCCAGAGATCCGCGGTGCTGCGATCCACCAGGTTGTGGTCCACGATGTAATGAAGAGCCGCGTCGAGCTCGCCCGACAGCATCATGCCGCCGAGGCTCTTCTCGGGCGGGATCGTATGGATCGTCACCCCCGGCGGGGCGGTGAAGCCGACGGCGCCGGCATGGCTGTGGGTCGCGCCGCGTTCCATCCAGAATTCCATGTGCCGCGGCTCGACGCCGAATTCCTCCTGCAGCACGCCGCGCGCCCACAGCGCTGCGGTCTGCTGGTATTCCGGCACGCCGACGCGCTTGCCCTTCAAGTCCGCCGGCGAGGCGATGCCCGCCTTCCGCCGCACCAGGATCGCGGCGTGGTAGAACTTGCGCGTGGTGAAGACCGGCACGCCGACCCAGCGCTCGTCCCCTTTGGACTTCGCCATGATGAGCGAGGAGAACGACATTTCCGAAACGTCGAAGTCCGCGAACCGCAGCTGGCGCCAGAACAGTTCCGAGGGGTGCACGCGGCTCGGGATGAGGTCGATGCCGTCGGGCCTCGCGCGGCCGTCGAAGACCGGCCACGTGCGCGGGTTCGACGCCATGCCGATGCTGAGCTGGAGGTTCATTTGACGGCAATGTCGAGTATGCCTGCCTTGGGCGTGAAGCCGAGCCCCGGCGCCTCGGGCAGCGTCACCCAGCCCTTGACCGGTTTCGGCATGCCGTCGTATAGCGCCTCGCCGATGCGCCAGCCGCCGAGGTGAAACTCGACGCGCCCGCCGTTGGGCACGCCGGCGTGGAGATGCATGTTGAGGTGCGGGTAATTGCCGCCCATCTCGAGCTGGATGTTGAACGCCTGCGCCAGCCCCGCCGCGCGCAGCCCGCCGGTGAAGCCGCCGATGTCGCGCACGTTCGGTTGCGCGATGTCGATCGACTCGTTCAGGAGATACTCGCGCAGGAACGAGATGTCGGACGTGCCGGTGCTGCCGGCGGCGATCGGTATGCTGGTCTCCCGGCGCAACTGCGCCATCAGCCGGGGATCGGCCTGCAGCACGGGATCCTCGAACCACGCGAGGTTGCAGGGCTCGACCAGCTTGGCGAGGCGTATCGCCTGCGTCAGCTTCGCGTTCTTGTTGGCGTCGATCATGAGTGTCACCTTGTCTCCGAGCGCCTCCCGCACGTGGCGGATGCGCGCCGCGTCCTCGAGGATGTCGTCGTCGGTGGGCTCGCCGTACATGTGCGCGGCCGGACTGGATCCCGCCGCGATCGCCATCTTGAGCTGCGTGTGGCCCTCGGCGATCAATTGCTTCGCCACCTCGACCAACTCCGCGCGGCTGTAGCGCGGCAGTCCGAACGTGATGTAGATCGGGCATTTTTCGCGCGCGCCGCCAAGCAGCTTCCAGACCGGCTGCTTCACCGCCTTGCCGCGGATGTCCCAGAGCGCGATGTCGATCATGCTCGCCGCGCACGACCACACCCCCATGTACAGCTTGTTGGAAAGCTTCCAGTAAAGCGCCGAGCGCACCGCCTCCGGCCGCATCGCGTCCATCCCGGCGATGCACCCGCTCGCCTCGCGGTTGATGAAGTCGGCAATGCTGAAGCGCAACGGGTAGCCCGAAAATGCGTGGCCCTTGAGTCCATCATCGGTCTCGATCTCGACGAAGGTCACCAGCGCATGCTGGGTTTCCTTGATCAGCGGGAAGTGGAACGGCACGCGCAACGTGTGCGCCGTGGTCTTGGCAATCTTCATCGGGTGCCCCTTAAATGACGGGTAACGAGAAACGAGTAACGAGAAACGAGTAGCGGGTGCCGGGCGACCACACTGCGGACTGCGCCAGAAGCAGCGGGCCGGACGGGCCGTATACACTATATCGGATATGAAGATCACGAAAGTCGAAACGATCGTCGTCAACATGCCGATGGTCATCGAGGGGACCGTGGTGCCGAAGCAGGGCGGGCGGCCGCGCACCAGCATGGACACGCTGCTCGCGCGCGTGGATACCGATGAGGGCGTGAGCGGTTGGGGCGAGGGGTTCGGCCACCGTATCTTGCACGCGACCCAGGCGGCGCTCGATACCCTGATCGGTCCGTTGTGCATCGGGCGCGATCCCACCGCCATCGGGGCGCTCGTGGACGAACTGCAACGCGGCCTCGCCGGGGTCGGCCGCAACGGGCCGGCGATGTACGCGCTGTCCGCGATCGACATCGCGCTGTGGGACATCGCCGGCAAGCTGGCGGGACTCCCGCTCTACCGCCTGCTTGGCGGCTCGCCGCGCAAGGCGTTGCCCGCCTACGCGAGCCTGTTGCGCTACGGGGAACCCGGTGCTGTCACGCATCACGTCGAGAAAGCGCTCAAGCGCGGCTACCGCCACATCAAGCTGCACGAGATCACCATCGCCCCGATCCAGGCTGCCCGGAATGCAGCGGGTCCCGATATTCCCATCATGGTGGATTGCAACTGCCCGTGGACGGTTGCCGAGGCGATCGACATGGCGCACCAGCTGAAACAGTTCCATCTCAAGTGGCTGGAAGAGCCGGTATGGCCGCCCGAGGACCACGCGGGACTCGCGCGCGTGCAGGAGCAGGGCGGAATACCGACCGCGGCCGGCGAGAATGCGATGCTGCCCGAGTTCAGGGGCCTGCTCGGGGCCAGGGCGATCAGCTACGCGCAGCCGAGCGTGACCAAGGTGGGCGGCGTCACGCAGATGCGCAAGGTCATGGCGCTGGCTGATGCGCACGGCGTCGCCGTCGCGCCGCACTCCGCGTACTTCGGCCCCGGCCTCATCGCCTCCATCCATTGCATCGCCGCCATGCCGGGCGAGAGCCTGGTGGAGCGCTACGACGCCGATTTCGCGGTTAACCCGTTGCACGACGCCATCATGCCGGACCGGAACGGGTGCCTGCCGGTGCCGCAGGGCCCGGGGCTGGGTGTTGACCCCGACCAGGAGGTGATACAGAGGCTCCGGGTCGGATGAGGGATGAGGGATGAGGGTGGAGTGAGGGATGAGAAGTTTGCAGTTTGCAGTGGGCAGTTTGCAGTTACTGCCAACTGACGGCTGCCAACTTTGCACTCGATTCACGAATCACGATTCACGCTCCTGGCGCTGATCTTGTCCGGCATGATCAGTGCGGCGGTCGCGCAAGAATTCCCGTCGCGGCCGGTACGGATGGTGATCCCGATCGGGCCGGGCAGCAGCATGGACATCACGGGACGGGTGGTGGCCCAGAAGATGAACGAGAGCTGGAACCAGCCGGTGGTCGTGGACAACCGTCCCGGGGCGGGCGGGAACATCGGGGCGGACGTGGTCGCGAAGGCCCAGCCCAACGGCTACACGATGTTGTTCTGTTCAAGTTCCCTCGCGATCGCGCGCTCCGCCTACCGCAAGCTGCCGTACGACCCGCTGCGGGACCTCGAGCCCGTCACGCAGATCTCCTCGCGGGGAAACGTGCTGGTCGTCCACCCGTCCCTGCCCGTGGATTCAGTGAAGGCGCTGATTGCGCTCGCCAAGGCGAAGCCGGGACAGCTCGCGTTCGGCTCCGGCGGCGGCAGCGGCAGCTCGGATCACCTGGTGGGGGAGTTGTTCAACCTGCTGGCGGGGGTCAGCATCACGCATGTGCCCTACAAGAGCGGACCCCAGGCCCAGAACGACCTCATCGGCGGCCAGATCCAGGTTTATTTCGGGGGCATACCGGTCAACCTGCCGATGATCAAGGCGGGCAAGGTCAAGCCGCTCGGGGTGAGCCTGGCGCGGCGCTCGCCGCTGCTGCCCGACGTGCCGACGGTCGCCGAAGCCGGCGTGCCCGGCTATGAGGTCAACGTCTGGTACGGCCTGTTCGCGCCGCGCGGAACGCCGCAGCCCGTGGTTGCCAGGATCGCTGCCGACGTCAGCCGGCAGCTGAAATCGCCCGAGATGCAGGAACGGTTCGCCGGGCTGGGAGTGGACGCCGCGGGTACTACGCCCGCCGAATTCGGGGTGCTGTTCAGAACGGAAGTCGAGATGTGGGCGAAGGTCGTCAAGGCGGCCAACGTGCGCCTGGACTGACATCACCCATCAGCGTTTTCCGCTATGATTCAGCCCTTTTGAATCGCGGAAGCACTCGATGGCTCAATACGTCTACACCATGCGCCGGGTCGGCAAGGTCGTGCCACCCAAGCGCGTCATACTGAAGGACATTTCGCTCTCTTTCTTTCCCGGCGCCAAGATCGGCGTGCTGGGGTTGAATGGCGCCGGCAAGTCGAGCCTGCTCAGGATCATGGCGGGCGTGGACACGAGCTTCGACGGCGAAGCGACGCCGATGCCGGGCCTGCGCGTGGGATTTCTGCCGCAGGAACCCCAGCTCGATGCGAGCCGTACCGTGCGCGAAACGGTGGAAGAGGGCATGGGCGAGGTGTTCGAGGCGAAGCGCAAGCTCGAGGCGATCTACGCGGCCTACTCCGAGGAGGGGGCCGACTTCGACAAGCTGGCGGCCGAGCAGAGCCGGTACGAAGCGATCCTTGGTGCCAGCGGCGGCGAGGTGGAGCACGAGCTGGAGATCGCGGCCGACGCGCTGCGCCTGCCGCCGTGGGAGGCGAAGATCGCGCAGCTCTCCGGCGGCGAGCGGCGGCGGGTGGCGTTATGCCGGCTGCTGCTGTCCAAGCCCGGCATGCTGCTGCTCGACGAGCCCACCAACCATCTCGATGCCGAAAGCGTGGAGTGGCTGGAGCAGTTCCTGCAGAAATTCCCCGGCACCGTGGTGGCGGTGACTCACGACCGCTATTTCCTCGACAACGCCGCGCAGTGGATCCTGGAGCTTGACCGCGGCTACGGCATACCGTGGGAGGGGAACTACACCTCCTGGCTCGAGCAGAAGGAAGCGCGCCTCAAGCTGGAAGAAGCCACCGAGTCGGCGCGCCAGAAGGCGCTCAAGAAAGAGCTCGAATGGGTCCGCCAGAATCCCAAGGGGCGGCAGGCGAAAGCCAAGGCGCGCATCGCGCGCTTCGAGGAGCTGAACTCCTACGAGTACCAGAAGCGCAACGAGACGCAGGAGATCTTCATTCCCGTTGCCGAGCGCCTCGGCGACAGCGTCATCGAGTTCAAGGGTGTGAGCAAAGGCTACGGTGACCGGCTGCTGATCGACGATCTCAGCTTCAGCGTGCCGCCCGGTGCGATCGTCGGCATCATCGGGCCGAACGGCGCCGGCAAGTCCACGCTGTTCCGCATGATCACCGGCGCCGAGAAGCCGGACCGCGGCAAGGTGGCGATCGGGCCGACGGTGAAGCTCGCGCACGTGGACCAGTCGCGCGACGTGCTGGCGAACGACCAGACCGTGTTCGAGTTCGTCTCCGGCGGCGCCGATGTCCTGAAAGTCGGCAAGTTCGAGATGCCGACGCGAGCCTACCTCGGACGCTTCAACTTCAAGGGCACCGACCAGGGAAAGAAAGTGGGCAGCCTCTCGGGCGGCGAGCGCGGCCGCCTGCACCTCGCCAAGGCCACGCTCTCCGGCGGCAACGTGCTGCTGCTCGACGAGCCGTCCAACGACCTCGACGTCGAGACCCT
>JBGQGU010000065.1:0-10152 GCA_041497655.1 Gammaproteobacteria bacterium | reverse complement strand
TGGGCGCCGATCCAGCACGACACCGGGCCTTGATACTCAACCGCGTTTCCGCGGCGAACTTCATCGCGTTGACGACGATACTCGCCCCGGGTGACCGCGCGGTCGGGTTCGCCCCGGCGGGCGGCGTGACGCACCCGTCCGTGGTGCGGCCGATCGCGATGGCGGGTGCAAAGTTCCGGGAGTTCTTCTCGTTCACGGACCTGGAGAAAGCCTGGCACGAGGAAGGCGCGCCGCGGCTCCTCATCATCACGCCGATCACGGCCTCGAAGAAGCACCTCGATTTTGCGGACTTCAAGCGCGCGCTGGCGCTGCCGCGAGCGCCGAACACATTGGTTTACGTTGACGACGCGCACATGGCTTCGCGCATCGGATTTTTCGAGGAGCCGCCGACGTTTCAGGTTGGCGACGTCGATCTCGCGGTGTGCTCCGCCGACAAGCATGTCGCCGGCCCCCGGGCGGGCGTTTTCGTCGGCAAGCCGGAACTCGTGACGCAGATCGGCTCGCGTGCCTACGAACTGGGTCTCGAGGCCCAGGCCGGCCAGTACACCGGCGTCGCTGCGGCGCTGCGCGATTTCGATCCCAAGGTCATCAAACGCGCCGGCGAGCTCGCCAAACAACTAATCGAGGTTCTTGCGGCACAGTACGGGGCGACGCGCGCTTATCTGGGCGGACCGGGCGTGTCCATCGCGGGCGATGATGTGCTCGACATAGCGCGCGAGCAGCGCGGAAGCAAAGCCAGACCCGCTCTCGTTGCGGTCGAGGCGGCCGGGCTCGTCGCCATGGAGATGCTGGAGAAGGACGGCATACTCACCATCGGCTCTGTGGCCATGCCTGGCAGCGCGCCCGCGCTGCGGCTGATGATGTACCCGGATGGATCGAAGCTCGGTGTCGAGCGCATCGCCGCCTCGCTCGAAAATGGCATCACGCGTCTCGCCGAAGTGCTCGATGACGTGGACGAGGCGCGCGTCCAGCTGCTCGGAGCGTAATGCCATGAAGACCCGTCTGCTCGGCACGGCGTTCGCCATCGCGTGCGCCGGCACCGCGACCGTGATCGCGCAGGGCTACCCTGCGAAGACAGTGCGCCTGATCGTGCCCTTCCCCGCCGGCGGCGGCTCCGATATCGTCGGCCGCATCGTCGCCGGCAGATTGACCGATCAGATGAAGCAGCAGGTGATCGTGGACAACCGCGGCGGCGCCGGTGGTTCGATCGGCACCGAGGCCGCGGTGCGCTCCGCTCCCGACGGTTACACCCTCGTGCTCGCGTCGACCTCCGAGATCGCCGTCAATCCGGCAATCTACAGCAGGCTCACCTACGACACCGTGCGCGACCTCGCGCCGATCGCGCTCATCGCCTCCACGCCGGTGGTTATCGCCGTACATCCCTCGCTGCCGGTGAAAAGCGTCAAGCAACTGGTCGCGCTCGCCAAGGCGCGGCCCGGGGACATCAACATGGCTTCCGCGGGCAATGGCACCTTTACCCATCTTTCGGGCGAGCTGTTCAAGTCCGTCACCGGGACCCATATGACGCACGTGCCGTACAAGGGCGCGCCGACCGCGCTCTCCGACCTCGCCGCCGGCCAGGTGCAGATCATGTTTTCCTCGCTGCCGGCAGCGATCGGCCTGATCAATGGCGGCCGCATCAGGGCGGTCGCGGTATCCACGGCGAGGCGCGCGGACAACCTGCCCGAGGTGCCGACGGTCGTCGAGTCCGGCGTTCCGGCCTATGAAGTCACCTATTGGTACGGGACCTTCGTTCCGGCCGCGACCCCGAGAGAGATCCTCACCCAGCTCTACAAAGAGGTCTCACAGGCGCTGCGCGCGCCGGAAGTAGCCGCGAGCCTCAACAAGCAGGGAGCCACGCCGGGCGCCCTGTCCCAGCCGCAGTTCGCGGATTTCGTGAAATCCGAGCATGCGCGCTGGGGCAAGGTGGCGCGCGCGACCGGCGTCAAGCTCGACTAGTATCGTGAAGCGGATTTCCGTTCTCTTGCGCGCCGGCTATGCGCTCGCGGAAGAGCACACGTTCCTGCCCTATCAGTATTTTCTGGTGTTTCGACCCCGGAAATAATGACGAATCGCAATCACAAGTGCCGAAATAGATTCAATAAAAGATTGATCCAAGTCAATATCCGGGCAGTGAACGCGGTATACGATGTAACGCGTTAACGCGACTGGCCAAGCGCAATTGTCCGGCATCCTTGCGAGGAGAAAACTATGCTTAAGCAAATTTTAGTTTGCACCGCGTTGGTCACGATGGCGATGGTCAATCCTGTCAATGCGCAGCAATCTCCACCGACGTCGGAGAAAGCAAAACAGATCGAAGCGCTGGTCAACAAGGCCGCGGCACTGATCGAGAGTAAAGGGAAGGCAGTCTTCCCCGAGTTCAGAAAGAAGGACACCGAATGGTTCCGCGGTGACACATACTTGTTCGTCTACGATTTGAAGTCGAACGTATTGCTCAATGCCGCGTTTCCAGCGCGCGAAGGGACCAACACCACTGGTCAGAAAGATGCCAATGGCAAGTTATTTCATCACGACTTTATCCGGATGGCTGAATCCAAGGGATCGGGATGGGTCGACTACATGTTCCCGAAACCAGGGCAGACCCAACCGTCGCGGAAATGGGCCTACGTGAAGGCGGTTAAGGTGGATGGAGTTCCGAGCTTGGTCGCTTCGGGCTTTTATCCCGAGTAGCCTCTAGCGGGCGATTCCCGCCGTCCGTTTCGGGGGGCAGCCAAGGGCATCGCAGGAAAGAGAAAGGCGCTGCTGCTTAACCTCGCTGAGCATCACCCAGAACAGGCCCCGCTGCGGCGGGGTTTTCGTTTTTGTGCGGTATGGACGAGAGCGCCGCCGTGTATGCGCAGAAGAATACGCCTCGCAGTCGCCATGACGTTCAAAGGCTGACGCCGTGGGCCTGCCTTGCATCAGATCTGGTACACGGCGAACGACCGCTTGTGACCGTTATCGCACTGTGCCTTTCAGACCAAGTCACAACTACTTTACTCAAAGTAATTCATTGCTTTTT
This sequence comes from Gammaproteobacteria bacterium, assembly GCA_041497655.1. Lineage (GTDB taxonomy): Bacteria > Pseudomonadota > Gammaproteobacteria > Burkholderiales > SG8-41 > SG8-41. The sequence goes on along the minus strand of JBGQGU010000065.1, from coordinate 7,130 downwards.
TGTATGAGAGTAATCTCATCTTCACTGAATATCACGCCAACCGGCCTATTGCCAAAACCCACAGAGTAAGCATTCTTGCCATACGGGCCTCGTGGATATACGTACTTGATGATGCCTTCGCCGCGACGCGTTCGTACCTTGTCTCGAATACCATACGCTGCGCGGTCGGGTTTACGTCTTACGATCCTCATGCGAGCGCCTTACGGTGATTCCGGAATCGACTCATAACGGTCAGTCGGTCGGCGAAGCATCCACATAAACGCGAAGCCCCACGATGACCGCAGGGCTTCGCCGGATCGCCACATCGCTGTGGCCTCATTTCGTCGCGTCACCACGACGTATGCCGGGGCATCAGCACCGGCGTTGGCGTGAAACTGTAGCGATCTTCGTCTATAGCCCCTCCATCCACACCGATTGCCGGTGAGTTTGAATAAAGCGGCGGCACGTTACTTCAACCTCTTCCTGGATCCTGGCGCCGCCAATTGTGACAATACCCCGAACCTTCCGGCCGCGGTATTAATACCCCGAACCTTCCGGCCGTGATATTGAGCGCAGCGTTACGCGTCACTCAGAGGGCGCCTACGAGCCCTCTATTAGCCTACGCCCCGCCATGCGGCGCACCATGGGTGGCTATACTCTATTTCGATAGGTGGAATGTCCTGCTTCACCTCGTGGCAGGCAGTTAGCCGCTCACCAGCATCCGTTCTTGGCCGTTTGGGGCCCCTGAGAGCCGCCGAGAAGCCCCCGAAACCGGTGATGAGTGATGGGTGACAAGAAGTTTGCAGTTTGCAGTTTGCAGCATGAAGTTTGGAATTACTGCCAACTGCCAACTGACGGCTGCCAACTGACAACTCTGATCCCGTCACCGCACGGCCTCGGTTGCGTAATCGGCAAGCATCAACCCAATCGCGTCGGCCGCGTGCGCGTCTCTGGGGTCAGATCCCCGAATGAAAAAGCATTCGGGGCGCGTCGGAGGGCGGAAGAGGGGCCCCAATGCTTCTTTGGGGATCTGACCCCGGAGACGCGCATGGGATCGGCAATTGGATCGACGCGCTATTGATCGGCTCCACGGTCGCATCCCGCAAGCGGGCCCCTGCTCCACGTTCCGCCGATCCCTCTTCCGCCCGCCGACGCGCTACTCGACCTTCACTCCCCCGGCCTTGATGACCCGCGCCCACTTGTCGGACTCGGCGCGCATGAATTTCGCGAATTCTTCCGGCGTGCTCGCCACCGGCTCGGCGCCCACTGCCGCGAGCTGGCTTTTCACTTCCGGGTCGGCGAGCGTCTTGGCGAGCGTCTGCTGCAGTTTGCGGACGATCTCTTTAGGCGTCTTGGCCGGCGCGACCACCGCGTGCCAGGCGTTGGCGTCGAGCCCCGGCAGGCCGACCTCGGTGCACGCAGGCACATCGGGCAGGAGCGGCGAGCGCTTCGGCGACGTGATGACGAATGCCTTGAGCCTTCCCGCTTTCACGTGAGGCAGAAAGGCGGGAATCGTGTTGAACGCGAGCTGCAGCCGTCCCGCCATCATATCGGGCACCGCCTGCGCGACGCCCTTGAACGGCACGTGCACGATGTCGACCCCGGCGGTGAGCTTGAACAGCTCGCCCATGAGGTGCAGCCCGGAGCCGACGCCGGTCGAGCCGAAATTCAACTGGCCGGGCCGCGCCTTCGCGTAGGCGACCAGCTCCTGGGCCGTGTTCACAGGCAGGGTCGTGCTCCCGAACAGGACGAACGGCAGGCTCGTCGCCTGCGAAACCGGAGCGAGGTCCTTGAAGAGATCGTAGCCGAGCTTCTGGTAGAGATTGGGGCCGATCGAAAGCGGTCCCAGGTTGCCGTAGGAAATCGTATAGCCGTCGGGCGGCGCCTTCGCGGTCAACTCGGTGCCGATGGTGCCGCCGGCGCCGCCGCGGTTGTCTATCACCATCTGCTGCCCGAGCGCCGCCATCCACGGCTGCGCGATCAGCCGCGCGGTGGCGTCGATCGACTCGCCTGCCGGGAACGGCACGATCACCCGTATCGGCTTGGTCGGATAGTTTTGCGCCCACGCCGCGGGGCACAAAACTATTATTGAAGTCACCAATGCGAAGAACTGGTTGCCTGGTCGTTTCATCGTTTCCCTCCCTCTCGAATCACGAATCACGATTCACGAATCACGCAGTATCCGGTAGGCCCACCGCGCCACCGCGAACAGCCGCCGGTCGTCGCAGCGCTTCGCGACGAGCTGCGCGCCGATCGGCAGGCCGTTCGGCCCCTCGAACACCGGTAGCGTGATCGAAGGCACGTGCATCGTGGTCCAGATCATGTACACATACGGATCGGGGATCGGGTGCATGCCGGCCGGCGCCTCGCCCGCCGCCGCCGGCGCGAGCAGCGCGTCGTAGCGCGCCATGACCGGCGCCAGCAAGTGCCGGCAGCGGGCGACCAGGTCGCGCATCTCGCAGTAGCGCTCGTAGCTGCAGGCAAGGCCGTCCTTCAGGCGCCCCTCGCGGAATTTCTCGCTGATCTTGTCCCAGTGGTTTTCGATTTCCCAGGCGAGGTTGCGCGCCATCTCAAAGCCCGAAATCCAGCGGTGCGCCGCTTCCAGTCCCTCGTAATCGGCGGCCGGCAGCATCACCTCCTCCACTTTCGCGCCGGCGCGCGCGAGGCGCCGCGCGCCGTCCTCGAGCAGTTCCTGCGTCGCGGGCTCGAGCCGGTCCCAGAAATACGGGCGGCAGAAGCCAATGCGGGGCGGTGCCACCTCTTCGGGCAGCGGTACGGGCTCGATGCCGAGCAGCACCTCGCGGTAGAGCGCGACATCCTCGACCGAGCGCGCGAGGATGCCCAGCGTGTCGAGAGATCCCGACGCCTCCATGACCCCCGTCGTGCGCAGGTCGCCGTACGTGGGGCGGTAACCGAACACGCCGCAGAACGAGGCCGGCCGCGTGGTCGAGCCGGTGGTCTGGGTGCCGATCGCGACGGGCATGTGAAAATCGGCGACCGCGGCGGCCGAGCCGCTCGAGGAACCGCCCGGCGTGCGGGAGAGATCGAGCGGGTTGCGCGTGGGACCCGGCGTTATGTTGGCGAACTCAGTGGTGACGGTCTTGCCCATGAGAACGCCGCCCGCCTTGCGCGAGAGCGCGACGCAGGCCGCATCCCGCGCTGGCCGGTGGCCCTTGTGGATTACCGTGCCGTACCCGGTGGGCAGGTCGCAGGTATCGATGATGTCCTTCACGCCGAACGGCACGCCATGAAGCGGCCCGCGCGCGGCGCCGCGGTCGAGCGCGCGCGCCTGGGTGATCACGCGATCGCTCTCGAGGTGCGCCCATGCCTGCACCCGCGGCTCGCGCGCCGCGATGCGCTCGAGGCAGGCGCGCGCGACCGCCTCGCATGTGGTCCTGCCTGTCGCAATAGCGGCGACGATTTCGGTCGCAGTCAGTTCATTCAACGCTGCGGCGGGTTTTTTCAGGGTGACGGGCATTGAGAATCAATGATGAATTATGAATGATGAATGATGAACGAACGGCTTTAGTTGTAACAGTATAGGCGCGCAGCGCCCATGGTATAAGATTTGCCGCGCAAGGATTCAGCGCTGCTTTTCCATATTGTAATCACTGCGAGAGAACGGCATGGCCTCCGACCCCACCTGGATCGATCATTTCCCCGGCAACTTCATGTGGTCGAACGCGACCCTCGTCACCAAGGGCATGGCGCCGTACGGCGCGGTCGCCCTCGGCGAGATCGACGAAGTCTGCGAGCGGCTGCGCAAGCGCCAGAGCGAGCCCCACGCGTGGTGGGAGGAATGGGGCGCGCTGGGCGCGCGGCTGGAAAAGGTCGCGGACGCCGCGGAAGCCGACGGACACCGGATGACCGCGGGCAACTGCTACCTGCGCGCCGGCATGTACTACTTCACCGCCGAGCGCTTCATCGTGCCCGGCCCGGAGAAGCGCGAAATGGGCCGCAAGGCAATCGAGTGCCAGACCCGCGGCATCCTGCGGCGCTACCCGAACGTCGAGCGCGTCGAGGTGCCGTACGAGGGCAGGACGTTGCCGGCTCTGTTCATGAAAGCGCCGGGAACAACGGGGCGCGTGCCGGCGATGGTCGCATTCGACGGGCTCGATAACTGCAAGGAAATGAGCGTGCTCTTCAACGGCCTCGAGTTCGCGGCACGCGGCTGGCATACGCTCGCCATCGACGGGCCGGGACAGGGCGAGTCGCTGCGGCTGCGCGACATCAGGACCCGCCACGACTACGAGGTCGCCGGCGCGGCCGCGTACGATTGGGTTGCCGTGCGCCCGGAAGTGGACGCGAAGAAGGTCGCGGTGATGGGCTACAGCTTCGGCGGCTATTACGCGCCGCGCATCGCCGCGTTCGACAAACGGTATTGCGCGTGCGTCGCGTTCGGCGCCATGCACTGGAACATGGAAGAGTGGGTGGACGGCATCCGGCGCGCGGTGCGGACCGACGCGAAGACGAGCGCCCAATCGCACTTCCAGGTGCCGTGGGCGTTCGGCGCAAAGGATCTTGACCAGGCGGTGGAAATGGCGAAGCGCTTCAGCCTCGCCGGGGTCGCCAGCCAGATCGAGTGCCCGCTGTTGGTCGTGCACGGCGAGAACGACCGCATCGTTCCGCTCGATTCGGCGAAGAAGCTCCACGCGGCCGCCGGCTCGAAGCGGAAACACCTCAAGATCTTCACCGTCACCGAGGGCGGCGCGGAGCACTGCCAGGTGGACAACCGGCGGGTGGGCGTCGATTACATCGCGGATTGGCTCACAGACAACGCCTTCGGCAGGTGAATGCTGACGGGACGAGCACTCATCCGGCGCCTCGCTCGCGGTTATGCTTTCAGATCTCCCAACAGCAGGACTTCGATCTCTTTCACTTTCCGCCAGGCGTCGTCGTTCGTGACGGCAAGTGTAGCGCCGGATTCGACGGCGGTAGCCAGCATGATCGCGTCCGGCACACGCAGTCCATACCGTGCGCGAATCTCGGCGGCGCGCACGAGCACGGGGCGCGTGACCGGCGCGAGGTGCAGGTGCGGAAAATGCAGCAGCGTGAGTTCGATCTCGTCGGCGGCGTCCTGCGCTCCCTTCTTCAGCGGCGCAACCAGCAACTCCAGCAGGACTAATTCGGACGCAACTCCTCGGACGTGCCCCTGCGCAACGGCCTCCAGCACGCTGTCAGCCGCCCGACCGTGGGCGACCGAACCCTCGAAGTGATAAATCCAGACCGAGGTATCCAGCGCGACGAGCCGGTGCGCTGCGAGGACCGATACTAGCCCCGCCAAGCGCGTCTCTCGCGCTCAAGGTAGCCCTTGCCCCACAGGCCCTTGTGGCGCCCGGAAAAACGTTTCACGAAATGACGCGGCTCTGGCATGAAGACGATGCGGTCGTCCTTGACCAGCACGAGCAGACGCGCGCCGGGTCCGACGCCAAGCTTCTTGCGCGCTTCCTGGGGAATCACGACCTGGTTCTTGCTGCTCAAAGTGACTGTGGCAGGCATCGGCGCACCGTAAAGTGAATTGACCGGATCATTTTACTCTGCTGCCGGCAACAATGACAAACCGACGACACACCGAGCACAAGTTCCGGTTTCCCAAGGGCCCGCCATCGCGCGTAGCCCGCTACTCGATGCGTATGCCCGCGGCCTGGATGACCTTCGCCCAGGTTTCCCGCTCGCGCTTGATGTACTCGGCGAACCCTTCAGGCGTGCTGCCGATCGCCTGCGCGCCGACCGCCGCGAAGCGCTGGGCGAGATCGGGCGCTTTCAGGCTCTTCACGATCTCCTGATTGAGCCGCGCAATGACCGCCGCCGGCGTGCCGGCGCGCACCACGATGCCACCCCACTCGGCGGCTTGATACCCCGGCACTCCGGCCTCCGCAACGGTCGGAACGTCCGGAACCGCAGGATCGCGATTGAGCGTGGTGACGCCCAGGACACGCAGCCGCCCGGACTTCATGTGCGCGAGCAGCGGCGGAATGGTGCCCCAATAGACCGAGACTTCGCCGCTCAGCACGGCGACCAGCGCCGGCCCGCCTCCCTGGAACGGGATATGGACGATGTCGGTTTTCGTCAAGTATTTGAAGAGCTCGGTGGCCATCTGCGTCGCGCTCGCCTGGCCCGACGAGGAGTAGTTGAGCACGCCCGGCCGCGCCCGCGCCAGCGCGATCAATTCCTTGATCGATTTCGCGGGGACCGACGGATGCACCCCGACGAGGAACGGAAGGACACTGATATGGCTCACGAGGGCGAGGTCTTTTTCGCTGTCGAACGGCATCTTCTTCAGCAGGATCGGGTTGATGCTGAAGGTCAGATTCGCCATGCCCAGCGTGTAGCCGTCCGGGGCCGACTTCGCGACGACGTCCATGCCGATGGTGGCGGCGCCGCCGGGACGGTTCTCGACCACGACCTGCTGGCCGAGGCCCTCGCCGAGGCGCGGGGCGATCATGCGCATGACGGCGTCGGTCGCGCCGCCCGGCGCGAACGGCACGATCGCGCGGATCGGGCGCACGGGATAAACCTGCGCCCCCGCGAGGTTCGCGTAAACAACTGACGACGCGCACAACAGGAACAGGATGGAGCAACGTAACGCGGTCATCATGATCCGTCCTCCCTGGACGCAGTGAACAGTAAACGCTAACGCGCGCTCAAACAGGGCGGCTTTCCAGTCGCCCGACACCCGTATCTCGTCATCCAATCCCCCCTGCCCCCCTTTGTCAAAGGGGGGAGATATGAATATATCGGGGGGATTTCGTCACCCGTAGTCGTCACTATTTCTTTGATGGTATGACTGGCAACAGCACGCATGCCAGGCGCTGCGGCCCCATGTGTAATGTGACTGTTTCGCCAAACATCGCCGGCGGCCGGTCGGTTTCGTCGTCGTGCACGAACGGGCCGCAGCCGCGCATCGGGTTCTTCATGTTGGAGAGCGTCGCCGCCTCGCCCTCGTATTCGTAGTCCTTGCCGCGGATGGTGAGCGCGATGCGGTAACCTTTCGGCACCACGATGCAGGTCGGCCAGATCTCGACGTCGAGCTCGTAGGCCTGCCCGGGCTCGAGCGGCTGCTTCTTGTCATGAGTATGGTAGGGGCGGTACGGCAGCGAGCGCTTCTTATCGAGCTTGCGGTTCGAGGCGCGCAGCCAGCCCTGCCCGAT
>JBGQGU010000064.1:0-10193 GCA_041497655.1 Gammaproteobacteria bacterium | reverse complement strand
TCGGTTTCGGCCTGATTGCGAGACAGCCTGACTGCGGCCTGCTCACCCGGCTGCAGCGAGGCGATCAGGTTGAGCATGGTGGTGGTGTCGGCCACCGGCTTGTCGTTCACCGCAAGCAGGATGTCGCCGGGCCTTATCCCCGCTTTATCGGCGGGGCTGCCGCGCTCCACCTGCGTGATCAGCACGCCGCGCGCCGCGGACAGCTTGAATGATTGCGCCAGTTCCGCGGTGATGTCCTGCACCCCCACCCCGATCCAGCCGCGCGTGACCGATCCCTTCTGGATGATCTGCTCCATCACCTGCCGGGCAATGGAAACCGGGATCGCATAGCCGATGCCCATCGAGACCCCGGTCTGCGAGTAGATCGCGGTATTGATGCCGACCAGGTTGCCGCTCGCGTCCACCAGCGCTCCGCCCGAGTTGCCGGGGTTGATCGCCGCGTCGGTCTGGATGAAGCTCTCGAAGGTGGTGATGCCGAGATGGCTGCGTCCGAGCCCGCTCACGATCCCCATGGTGACGGTCTGCCCGACGCCGAATGGATTGCCGATGGCGAGCACGATGTCGCCCACGCGCAGCTGGTCGGGCCGCGCGAAGGTGATCGAAGGCAATTTCTCCAGCTCGATCTTGAGCACCGCCAGGTCGGTCTCGGGATCGGCGCCGACCACGCGCGCTCGCACCTTGCGCGCGTCTGCCAGCGCGACTTCGATCTGGTCCACAGACTCGATCACGTGGTGGTTGGTGAGGATGTAGCCCTCCTCGCCGACGATCACGCCCGAGCCCAGGCCCTCGCGGCGCTGCGGGCCCGGATCATTCTGGTCGCCGAAGAAGTAGCGGAACAGCGGATCATCCAGGAACGGGTGGCGTGGCCGCTTGACTTCCTGGCTGGTGAAGACGTTGACCACCGCAGGCATCGCCTGGCGCGCCGCGTCCCTGAAGGAAGCGGCGGCGCGCGCCGGCGCTTCCGGCGGCGGCTCCTTCACGGTCACCACGTTGCCGCGCGTGTTCCAGGTGAGGAGGTCGGGGCGCAGCGTTGAGACGACGAACAGCACCGCGAGGCAAATGGTCGCGGTCTGGGCAAATACGAGCCAGAATTTGTGCATGACCTAGGAATTCGTCGGACGTGCGTCCGACGAATTCCTAAATGGGAGCCGCACGAATTTGGAAGGAAAGGGCAGTGGAAACCTCACTTCGAGCCTGCTGGCGTTTCTTTTGCTAATTATTGCTGAAAATGCCGCCACGCGCTGCGCCGCGGGCAGTGTGTTGATTGACATCCGGTGCTCCATCTTAAAAAAACGGCGAGCAGCGACAGGTGGCCTGATTTCTCGGGCCGCGCCCCCTTGTTGATAAGCCGCGGTAAGATCTTGATTCCGAGCCGTTTTTTCACGTTTTGCTTAAGTTTCCCGGGGCCTTTGTGTAGAATGACGGTTTTTCCGGGGCCGGAAATAATTCTATGGCAGACAACGAGTTGGATCAGGGCAAGCGGCGTTTTCTGGTCGCCGCCACCAGCGTTGCGGGCGGCATCGCCAGCGCCGCCGCCGCCGTGCCGTTCGTCGCCAGCATGCTGCCTTCGGAGCGCGCCAAGGCGGCAGGCGCGCCGGTCGAGGCCGACATCGGCAATCTCGCCCCCGGTGAAATGACGCGTGTCGAATGGCGCGGCAAGCCGGTGTGGATCGTGCGGCGCACCAAGGAAATGCTGGAATCGGTCGTGCAAAGCGATGGCAAGGTCGCCGACCCCAGGAGCGAGCGCAAGAAGGAACTGACGCCGGAGTACGCGCGCAACGAATTCCGCTCGATCAAGCCCGAGTACCTGGTGGTCGTCGGCATTTGCACGCATCTTGGCTGTTCGCCGGTGGACAAATTCAAGCCGCAAGCCGAGGCGTTCGAGTCGAACTGGAAGGGCGGTTTCTACTGTCCGTGCCATGGCTCGCTGTTCGATCTCGCGGGCCGCGTCTACAAGAACAAGCCGGCGCCGGACAACCTCGAGGTCCCGCCGCACAAGTTTCTGTCCGACTCCAAGATCGTGATCGGCGAAGACACCCGGGGAGCGTAGAACATGGCGGTCGCGGAAAAACAGCCGATTACGGGCGCCGGACCGTTCAACGGCGTCCTCACCTGGGTCGACCAGCGCTTCCCGCTGATGTCGCTGTGGCGGGACCACCTCGCCGGGTATTACGCGCCGAAGAACTTCAATTTCTGGTACTACTTCGGCTCGCTCGCGATGCTGGTGCTGGTGCTGCAGATCGTGACAGGGATCTTTCTCACGATGCACTACAAGCCCGACGCCGCGCAGGCCTTCGCCTCGGTCGAGTACATCATGCGCGACGTGCCGGGCGGGTGGCTGATCCGCTACATGCACTCGACTGGCGCCTCCGCGTTCTTCATCGTGGTCTACCTGCACATGTTCCGCGGGCTCCTGTACGGCTCCCACCGCAAGCCGCGCGAGCTGATCTGGATCTTCGGCATGGTGATCTACCTCTGCCTCATGGCGGAGGCGTTCTTCGGCTACCTGCTGCCGTGGGGCCAGATGTCGTTCTGGGGCGCGCAGGTGATCGTCAACCTGTTCGACGCCATTCCGCTGATCGGGCCCGACCTGTCGCTCTGGATTCGCGGCGACTACGTGGTGTCGGACGCGACACTCAACCGTTTCTTCTCGTTTCACGTGATCGCCATTCCGCTGGTGCTGCTGGGACTGGTCGCGGCTCACATCATGGCGCTGCACGAGGTGGGCTCGAACAACCCAGACGGCGTCGAGATCAAGAAGGTGAAGGACCCGAAGACCGGCCACCCGGTGGACGGCATCCCGTTTCATCCGTACTACACGGTGAAAGACGCGCTGGGCGCGGTGGTATTCCTGATCGTGTTCTGCGTGATCATGTTCTTCATGCCGGAATTCGGCGGCTACTTCCTGGAGTACAACAACTTCATCCCGGCCGACCCGCTCAAGACCCCTGCGCATATCGCCCCGGTGTGGTACTTCACGCCGTACTACTCGATCCTGCGCGCGGTCACCGAAGATTTCATGTGGGTGCTCGCCGCGGCGCTGATCGCCTACTCGGCGCTCGTCATCCGGGCGGTGCGAAACCCGGTGGTGAGAATCGCGGTCGCGGCGATCGGCGCCGTCCTGCTGGGTGGGTTCTTCACCATCGATCCCAAGGTGTGGGGCGTGGTGTTGATGGGCACGGCGACGCTGGTCTTTTTCCTCCTGCCCTGGCTCGACCAGAGCCCGGTCAAGTCCATCCGCTACAAGGGGCCGCTGGTGAAAACCGCGCTCGCCCTATTCGTGATCACGTTTCTGATCCTCGGCTACCTAGGGACGATAACCGTGACCGAAGGGCGGACCCTGGCTGCGCAGGTCTGCACGCTGTTGTATTTCGCGTTCTTCCTGCTGATGCCATGGTACACCCGGATGGACAGGACCCGGCCCGAGCCCGAGCGGGTGACCGGGTGAAGGGCGCGGCCATGATGATCTCAAGAACGCTGGCGTGGATGCTGCTCGCGGCGCCGCTGGCGGCGGCGGCGTCGGAGAGCGTCAAGCTCGACCGCCTGCCTGCCGACGTCAACCCGCACGATCCGGTCTCGCTGCAGCGCGGCGCGCAGGTCTACGTCAACTATTGCCTGGGCTGCCATAGCGCCGCCTACATGCGCTACAACCGGCTGCAGGACCTGGGGCTGACCGAGCAGCAGATACGGGACAATCTGATCTTCACCGGGGCCAAGGTCGGCGAACTCATGAAGATCGCGATGGACCCGAGAGAATCCAGGGAGTGGTTCGGCACGCCGCCGCCGGACCTCACCGTGATTGCGCGTTCCCGTTCCTCGAGTGCCGGCAGCGGCGCGGACTGGCTCTACAGCTACCTGCGCGGCTTCTACCGCGACCCCTCGCGGCCCACCGGCTGGAACAACACGGTGTACCCGAATGTGGTCATGCCCCACGTGCTGTGGCAGCTGCAAGGCGAGCAGGTCCTCACCACCGAGGTGCAATCGATTCCCCGCGGGAGCAAGGGGGACGTGGAAAAGCACGAGGTGCAGAAGCTCGCGCTGGAGAAGCCTGGCTCCATGAAGCCAGCCGAGTACGATCGCATGGTGGGCGACCTCGTGAATTTCCTGGTTTACGTGGGCGAGCCCTCGCGCCAATCCCGCGTCGTGCTCGGCATCTACGTGCTGTTGTTCCTGGGCGTGCTGTTCGTGCTCGCCTATCTGCTGAAGAAGGAGTACTGGAAGGACGTGCATTGATGAGCGGTAAGCGGTGGGAAGAGATCGTGGCCGCCACTTGCCAGCCGCCCGCCCCGCACCGTTCACCGACAAACGCTCACCGCTTACCGCTCATATGATGACCCTCTATTCCGGCACGACCTGCCCGTTCAGCCAGCGCTGCCGCATGGTGCTCTACGAAAAGGGCATGGACTTCCAGATCGTGGATGTCGACCTCTTCAACAAGCCGGAAGACCTGGCGGTGATGAACCCCTACAACCAGGTGCCGGTGCTGGTCGAGCGCGACCTCATACTCTACGAGTCCAACATCATCAACGAGTACATCGACGATCGCTTCCCGCACCCGCAGCTGATGCCCGCCGATCCCGTGATGCGGGCCCGCGCGCGCCTGTTCCTGTTCCGCTTCGAGCGCGAGCTGTTCAGCAACATCGAGGTGATCGAGAAAGGCACGCAGAAGCAGGGCGACAAGGGCCGCGCCATCATCCGCGACAACCTGACCCAGATCGCGCCGGTGTTCACCAAGCAGAAATTCATGCTGGGCGAGGAGTTCACCATGCTCGACGTGGCGATCGCGCCGCTCCTGTGGCGGCTCGACCATTACGGCATCTCGCTGCCCAAGACGTGCGCGCCGCTCATGAAATACGCCGAGCGCCTGTTCAGCCGGCCGGCGTTCATCGACGCGCTCACCGCCTCTGAAAAAATAATGCGTAAATGAGGCGCGAGGAGCGGGGAGCGAGAGGCGGCATTCGAAAAATGGAATCGGGTTTATCATCGACCAGCGACAAGTCACACCTCGCGCCTCATTAACCATGGCGGAAAAGTCGACCAGGCCCTATCTCATCCGCGCCATCCACGAATGGTGCTCGGACAGCAGCCTCACGCCATACATCTCGGTGCAGGTCGATGCCAACACCCGGGTGCCGGCGGAGCACGTCAAGAACGGCGAGATCGTGCTCAACCTCGGCTACGACGCCACGCACCGGCTCACCATCGGCAACGAGCTGATCCAGTTCGCGGCGCGCTTCAACGGCATCTCCCGCGAGTGCTCGATCCCGATCGAGGCCGTGACCGGCGTCTTCGCCAAGGAGAACGGGCAGGGATTGTTCTTCTCGCGCGAGGCGGCGCCGGATGCGACCGCCGGCTCCACGGAGCCCACGCCGCCCGCTTCCCCCACCAACGGCGGCAAGCCCAAGCTCCAGGTCATAAAGTGACGGGTAGGTCGTGAGTAGGGTGTAACTGTCAGACGTCGAATCACGAATCACAAATCACGACTCACGCTTTTCAGGCGCGTCGTCGGCGGATTTCGTTGATCACCACGCTATTGTCGAGATCGCCCTCGCCCGCGGCGACGCAGCCCTGCATCAACCCGGTGTAAGTTTCGGCGAGCGGCAGGCGCTGGCCGAGGCGCCGCGCCTGATCAGCCACGAGCGAGAAATCCTTGAGCGATTGCGTGACGAATCCGTGCGGCGCGAAATCTCCCGTGACCATCTTCCCGCCCTTGATGTCCATGATCTGCGAGTAGGCCGCCGACTCGCGCGCGACGCGGAGAAATGCTTCAGGGGCGAGCCCCATGCGCTCGGCGAACACCAGGCCCTCGGCGAGCGCGGCGCGGTTGATGCCGAGGATGAGATTGATCGCGAGCTTGGCGCGCCCGCCGTTGCCGGCTGCCCCGACGTGATGCCGGCGCGGGCAGATGACGTCCAGCACTTCGCTCGCCCCGTCCGCCGCCGGGCGATCGCCGCCGATCAGGCCGAGCGCTTCGCCGCGTGCCGTCTGCTCGCTGGTGCCGGAGAGGGGCGCCTCGACGAAGCGCAGGCGTCCTGCGGGCAGTCGCGTTGCGAGCGCCGCGATGCGATCGGGGTCGCAAGTGCTCACGCAGACCGCGGTGAGCGGCGGCCCGCCCCCTGGGCGCCCGGCGAGCAGGCCATGCGGGCCCTCGATCACGTCCTCCACCTGATCGGTGTCGAACACTGCGAGCACGACTTTGTCGCACGAGCGGGCGATCTCCGCGATAGAGCGCGCGGTGCGGCTGCCCAGCACCGCGAGCTGCGCGAGCTTGGCCGGATCGACGTCGTATCCCAGCACGTCGAAGCCGGCCGCTCGCAGGCGTTTCGCGCAGGCCGTCCCCATCAATCCAGTGCCGATCAGGCCCACCGGCTTGCGTTGCTCCGTCATGCTGTTCTCCTCGATACCATCGTGTCCGTGCCATGATTATAGTGATGACCCGGGCCGCCACAGGGCAGGGCTGAGGGCCAGCTCGAATCACGACTCACGAATCACGATTCACGCTCCATCGGTCTATAATGTTGCCCCGAGCCGGCATAGCTCAGTGGTAGAGCAACCGCCTTGTAAGCGGTAGGTCGTCTGTTCGAGTCAGACTGTCGGCACCAGCTAGCAGCCTGTCGGACTTAGGCGTCCGACAGGCTGCTAAAAGGAGTTTGTCGGACTTAGGTCTGACAAACTCCTAGGGACCTGCAGCGTGACGGTTTTTTTTGACGCTGGCTGTGCTGCGACCCGGCCGGTGACCCGCGGGAACCTTTGGGAATCTCCCGGTCCAACAGTGCGGGAGCGGGGGGACGTCCGGCGAACCTCTTGAGAGCCACGCAGCCGGACATAGTTAAGGGTGCAGAAGAACAGGGCGGCGAAATCCCGCGACCGCTTGTGGAGGGTGCATGATCAAAGTCGAGAACCTGGTGAAGGCGTTCGGCCCGAAGCTCGCGGTGAACGACGTCTCGTTCACGGTCGAACGCGGCGAAGTGCTGGGCTTCCTCGGCCCCAACGGCGCCGGCAAGTCCACCACCATGCGCATGATCACGGGGTTCATCCCGCCGACCTCGGGAAAAATCACCATCGGCGGGTACGATATGCTGGAGAACCCGTTGCCGGCGAAGCGGCTGATCGGCTACCTGCCCGAGAATGCGCCGAGCTACGCCGACATGACGGTGCACGGCTTCCTCAACTTCGCCGCGGAGCTGCGCGGACTGCAGGGAGACGCGAGGAAGAAGGCGATCCACCGTGCGGCCGAGCAGTGCCTCCTCAACAACGTCCTCTACCAGACCATCGACACGCTCTCCAAGGGCTACAAGCATCGCACCGGCCTCGCGCAAGCGCTGATACACGACCCGGACATCCTCATCATGGACGAGCCCACCGACGGCCTCGATCCCAACCAGAAACACGACGTGCGCAATCTCATCAAGCGCATGGGTGAGAACAAGGCGATCATCTTCTCGACCCACATCCTGGAGGAGGTCGAGGCGGCGTGCACCCGCGTCATCATCATCGACCGCGGCAAGATCGTCGCGAACGGGACGCCGCAGGAGTTGAAGGCCCGCTCGCCCGAGGGGCGGCTCGAGGACGTGTTCCGCTCGATCACGCTGCCCGATACGGTTAGAGCATGAATGCCTGGGCCAACATCAAGGCGATCGTGAAGCGCGAGCTGGGCGGCTACTTCACTTCGCCCATCGCCTACGTCTTCCTGGTGATCTTTTTGCTCCTCACCGGCTTCTTTACCTTCACGGTCGGCAGCTTCTTCGAGCGCGGCGAGGCCTCGCTCGTGTCGTTCTTCACCTGGCATCCCTGGCTCTATCTTTTTCTCGTGCCCGCGGTCGGCATGCGGCTGTGGTCCGAGGAGCGCCGGCTCGGCACGATGGAGCTGCTGCTCACGATGCCGGTGACGACCTCGCAGGCGATCGTCGGCAAGTTTCTCGCCTCGTGGCTGTTCCTGGCGCTGGCGCTCGTGCTCACCTTCCCGGTCGTGATCACGGTCAACTGGCTGGGGGCCCCGGACAACGGCGTGATCTTTGCGGGTTATGTGGGAAGCGTGCTCCTCGCCGGCTCCTATCTAGCGGTGAGCTGCATGACTTCCGCCATGACGCGCAACCAGGTGATCAGCTTCATCGTGTCGGTGCTGATCTGCCTGTTCCTGATCCTTGCCGGCTACGAGCCCGTGACCGGCCTGCTGTCGCGCGTCGCGAGCCCGCGGGTCGTGGAGGTCATCGCCACGTTCTCGGTGATGACGCACTTCGAGAGCTTCCAGCGCGGCGTGCTCGACACGCGCGATGTCGTCTTCTTCGCCTCGTTGATCGGATTCGCGCTCTTCGTGACCGGCGTCATCATCCGCAACCAGCGCGCCGGGTAGAGTCATGAAGAGCAAGCATTTTGAACACCTGCTCTACTCGACCGGCGGCGTCATCGCGCTGCTCGCGGTGCTGATCGCCGCCAACTTCATCCTCAGCGGGTTCAACCTGCGCGCCGACCTGACGGTGGGCCACGTCTACACGCTCTCTCCGGGCACCCGGGCCGTGCTTGCCAAGCTCGAGGCGCCGGTCAAGCTTCGCCTTTATTACTCGCAGGGCAGCGAAGCGGTGCCGGTGGGGCTGAAGACCTTCGCCAAGCGGGTGGAGGACTTGCTGAACGAATACAAGGCGGCTGGCCGCGGCAAGGTGGTGGTCGAGAAGTTCAACCCGGAGCCGGATTCCGACGCCGAGGATTCCGCGCAGCTCGACGGGGTCGAGGGCCAGCTCACCAACGCCGGCGAAAAATTCTACCTCGGGCTGTCGATTTCATTCCTCGACCAGAAGGCGGCGATCCCGGTGCTCGCGCCGGACCGCGAGCGGCTGCTCGAATACGACATCACGCGCGGGATTGCGCAGGTGGGCGAGACCAAGAAGCCGGTGGTGGGCGTGATGAGCGCGCTGCCGGTGATGGGTCGCAGCCTCGATCCGATCAGAAAGCAGCAGCCGACGGAAGCCTGGGTGCTGATCCAGGAGCTGAAGAAGATCTTCGACGTGAAGGAAATCAAGCTCAATGCGCCGAAAATTGACGATGACGTCAAGGTTCTGCTGGTGATCCATCCACGCGACCTGCCGGAGGAGACCGAGTACGCCATAGACCAGTACGTGCTGCGCGGGGGCAGGCTCATCGCATTCGTCGATCCCTACGTTTATTTCGACCAGCAGCCCGACCTTCAGAACCCGTTCGGGGGCAACCAGGCCGGTCAGTCCACGTTCTACAACCTGTTCAAGGCGTGGGGTATAGACGTGGATATGGGCAAGGTGATCGCCGACTTGAGCTTCGCGAGCGGTGAGGGGCCGCGCTTGCTGCCGACGCTTCTTACGCTCAACACGCAGGCGCTCAACCTGGACGACGTCGTGACGAGCCAGGTCGGCACGCTGCTGATCCCGTTCGGCGGCGCGTTCAAGGGCAAGCTCGCCGAAGGGCTGAAAGAGACCGTCCTCGTCCATACCTCGAAGAACTCGATGCCGGTGGATCTCATCATCGCGACGCTTTCGGGCGAGCCTTCGACCCGCGGCTACCAGCCCTCGGGCGAGGAAATGCCGCTCGCGATCCGCCTCACCGGCAAGTTCCACACCGCGTTCCCGGAGGGCAAGCCGAAGCCGTATGCGCCGCCGCGGCAAGACAAGAGCAAGGGAGTGGGCGACCAAAAGAAGGACGAGGCCAAAGCCGAGCCGCAGCTCAAGCAGTCGGGCGAAGACAACTCGGTGGTCCTGGTGGCGGACGTGGATATGCTTTCCGATGGCGCAGCGGTCGAGATACAGGATGTCTTCGGCCAGCGCGTCGTCGTTCCGCGCAACGGCAACCTGGCATTCGCGCTGGGCCTGGTCGAGCAGCTGTCCGGCGACAGCGCGCTGATCAGCCTGAGAAGCCGGGCTTCCTTCAGCCAGCCGCTCACGGTGCTCCGCCAAATGGAGGCGCGGGCGCAGCAGCAGTACCTGGGCAAGATCAAGGAGCTCGAGGACAGCCTCAACCAGACGCAGGAGAACCTGCAAAAGCTGCAGAAATCGAAGGCCGGCGTCACCAGCTCCATCCTGACATCGGAGCAGCAAGCCGAGCTCGACAACTTCCGCACGAAGGCGGCCGAGGCCCGGCTCGCGCTCAAGCAGCTGAGAAAGAACCTGCGCGTCGAAAGCGATGCGCTCGAGTTCTGGACCAAGGTCGTCAACATCGGGCTGGTGCCG